>JAUXGE010000362.1 GCA_030622435.1 Planctomycetota bacterium | reverse complement strand
GCGCAGAAACGGAGCAGCAAGGCGACTGCAGCGGCACAATCTGTGTCATCTGCGCAATCTGCGGATGACAAATGGCCGGCCGGGAATGGGATCATTGCGTCTGACGTTCGTATCGGGAGGCGTACCTGCTGCTGGAGTCAAGGAGATACTCCCTTTCCAAAGATGTCTGCAGCAGTGGTCCGCAGCCCCGACGTTCGACTCGACGGACGAGCCATAATGAAAATGAATATACCAAACGAACCCATCTAGAAGTGTGACTGTAAGGGGAGGAAAGAGGTAGGGAGGGAATGGCACTGCCGCGGCTGACACATGGGAAACGGCGAATTCGTGATCAGAACCGCGACAGTCATGGAGCGGACACGCGGGCCCGGCGACGATCCCCGTCGTCAGGCTGTGGCTCTCGGGCCCTTGGACCGCTCGTTTACACTCGCGGTTCTGATCGGACACGACAGTGCCATTCAGGTCGGGAGGCTTTACGTGGGCTCGATCCGGAGGCGGCGTCCCGGCGCGCCGGCTCTTGCCCTCGACTACTACCGAGCAGGCCTTCACCCTGTGACACCACCCGCCGATTCCGTCACGGGCCCGGCGCAGTGCGTGTCCAGCCGGCGAGGCTCGGCATGCTGTTTGCGGGCGATCGGGGAGTGGGGTACGGTTCACATTGCGGAAGGTGGAAGGACAACCCCAAGGAGACTGAGGCATGAACACCCGGTGTAGCCTGGCAGGCGTTTGGTTCTTCGCTAGTGTTTTTGCATGCGTTCCCGAGGTCATCGCCTGCACGAACATCCTGGTGACCAAGGGCGCATCGGCGGACGGCTCGGTGATCATCACGTACACGTGCGACGGGGAGTTTCATCCGACACTTCGGCGTTACCCGGCCGCGGATTACGAACCGGGCGAGTGGCTCGAAATCAAGGACTGGTCGGACAATGTTCGCGGGAAGATCAAGCAGGTCGAGCATACTTATGCCGTCGTCGGATTGATGAACGAGCACCAACTCGCGATCAGCGAGACGACGGCCAGCGGGCGGGAAGAACTCGTCAATCCCGAGGGCCTGCTGCACTACTGGGACCTGATGCGACTGGCGCTTCAGCGGGCGAAGACCGCGCGCGAAGCAATCAAGGTAATGACCGACCTCGTGGCTGAGCACGGCTACAGGTCGATGGGCGAGTCGATCTCGATAGCCGATCCGCTTGAGGCGTGGATCCTCGAGATCTTCGGGCCTGGACCCGGCGGAACGGGTGCCGAGTGGGTTGCTCTCAAGGTCCCGGACGGCTACGTCTCATGCCACGCCAACAAGGCCCGGATCGGCGAGTTTCCCCGAAACGATCCTGAGAACTGTCTCTACTCCGCAAACGCGATTTCGTTCGCCGTCGAGAAGGGCTACTTCGATCCCATCGCCGGCAAGCCCTTCCGATTCTGCGAGGCCTACTGTCCGTCCACGCCGAGAAACTGCCGATACGCGGCAGGTCGAGTCTGGAGCATCTTTCGCCGGGCGGCGCCGTCTTTGAACCTCTCGCCCGATTACTTCCGGGCAGTCGAGGATGCAGAACCGTACCCGCTTTGGGTCAAGCCGGATAGAAAGCTGTCCGTGGGGGATGTGTTCTCGCTCATGCGTGACCACTTCGAGGGAACGGACTACGACATGACCAAGGGGGTTGATGCCGGTCCGTACGGAAGTCCGCTCCGGTGCCGTCCCATCGACTGGTCGATCGAGGGTGCGGAGTATGCGTGGGAGCGGCCAATCTCGACGCAGCAGACCGGTTTCACGTTCGTCTCCCAGTCGCGATCGTGGCTGCCGGACCCGATCGGCGGCGTCTACTGGTACGGTGTGGATGACACCTATACGACCTGCTACGTGCCTCTCTACTGCGGAATCACGGGGCTACCGGAATCGTACACCGTGGGGAGCTTGAGGGAGTTCTCGTGGGACTCGGCCTGGTGGGTGTTCAACTTCGCGGCCAACTACGCCAACCTGCGCTACGTCGACATGGTCGAGGACATTCAGGCGGTGCAGCGAGACCTCGAAGG
The DNA here is from genome assembly GCA_030622435.1 of Planctomycetota bacterium. GTDB lineage: Bacteria > Planctomycetota > Phycisphaerae > UBA1845 > UBA1845. The sequence goes on along the minus strand of JAUXGE010000362.1, from coordinate 2,592 downwards.
GAATCTGCTGGAACTTCAGCCGGCTGTCGAAAAGACGGCTCTCGAGCTGTACAAGACCGATCCCGAGTTGATGACGCGTTACTTGACGGACTACTCCGTGTCGCACGCGGAGCAGGTTGTCAAGCGGTGGCGAGCGCTGGCCGAGCATCTGGTGACCAGATACAACGACGGGTACGTCAAGGACGAGCGAGGTCGGCCGCGAGAGCAGGGCTACACCGAGGAGTGGCTGCGCAACGTGGTGAAGCTGCGCCCCGATCAACTCCGCCTGCGAGAGAAGCCGGCGGACGTGCCGGAATCGAAGCTGGTGGACTGACGGCGGGATGCTACGCAGCGTGGGGCCTTGTACGAGCGTAGAGCGGGCGTGCAGATCCTGCCCGGGCATGCCTGCGGGTCGTCCGTGTCTGATACCAATTCCAATATGAATCTGCCGATAGGTCTCTCTCTGAGCTGTGGGCTTGACGGCCGCGCGGAGCTGCGGATTGCGATTGCGCCCGCCCGCACTGAATCGGCATTGTCAAACCAGATCTGGTATCAGTGGATTTATGATACTGTTCGCAAGCGGGCGGAGTGAGCGCAAATGCCCCGGCGTCGCAGTCGCCTTGCAAGCACGGTCAATCGCTTCGGCGCGAGGATCGAAATAGGCGTGTACGCCAGGAGCTGCATGTCCAGCCACAGCGATCGATGCCTGGCGTACTCGACGTCGTAGTAGATCCACTCCTGGAAGTCCGACTGCCGATCATCATCGCGCAGGCGCAGCACTTGCCAAAGTCCGGTGATCCCCGGTCTGACCGACAGGCGCGTACGACGCCAGGCTGGGCACAACTGGTTTTCATTGTCCGGAGAAGGCCTTGGACCGACCAGCGACATCTGCCCGAGCAGGACGTTAATCAGTTGCGGCAGCTCATCCATGTTCGTGCGTCGCAGCCATGCACCGACCTTCGTGAGTCGCGGATCGTTGTCGATCTTGAACTGGGGTCCGTCGACCTCGTTTTGCTCACGCAGCTTCGCCTGCAATGCATCCGCACCGTTGCACATGGAACGGAACTTCAGGCAGGAGAACTCCTTCCCGCCGAGCCCTTGCCGCTTGTGACCGAACAGCACCGGACCGCGTGACGTCCACTTCACGAGCACCGCCACCGTAACTAAGAGCGGAGACAGGAGCGCCAGTCCGGCTGCCGATGCAATGATGTCCATGGTCCGTTTGAAGAAGGGATATGCCCAAGCTGGGGTGACCTTCCGCGTTGCCGACACAGCACCGGGAGTTCTTTCGTCGGGTTTACCGGTGTGGCGAGTATGAGTCGGTTCCAGCTGGAAGCCGTCTTGTTCGCTGTGGGTACCATCATCAGTGGTCGTTTCGGATTGGACGGACAGCTCATCTCCGACGTAGGCTCTCACCGCCGCCAGGTGGTGGATGTCGCCATTGCCCCCACCGTTATACCCAGGATTCTCTGAGACCGCCGACGTCGAAAGGTCGAGTTCCGCGAGGATACAGGGATTCGACGCCCATCGGACGCTGAAGCGGCGGGTCAGCACTCCGATGCTGTCCAAACCCCATCCGCGGGCGATCACGTGGTTGATGACGGTAGGCGTATTCTTCACCGACACAGCCAGGAACTCCGCCTCGCCGGCCCATGGATCCGCGAAGGCTGGGGAGTCGCAATAGTGGCGATGAAATCGAAGCACTTCGCCCGTTTCCCCGACGGAGATCGACTCTTGATACCGGTCAGCGCCGGTTGTGCCGTTGGGGCCGAAAACGATTACGTCCGCGCCTTGCCGTCGAAGGGCCATTCCGGCCGCGCGCCAGTCGATTAGAGGAAGTTGCATCCCGTTGACCAGCCACACTCGCTTGCGGGCGGATATGGGAGTTAGCGAGGAAAGACCATCCTCATCGTACCAAACCGGTGTTACGCAATCGACCTCGCTCAGCCTGTCCGAAAGGTCGTTCTCGAGATGCCGGGGCAGGAGTGCGAACACGCGATGCCCTTCGTCTCGGGCCAGACACCCGTACCAATCCAGAGCCCGGATTCTCTGTGAGATCGTGTCCGACGCGCCGTGCGCACCTCCCGTTCCTGACGACGTCGTGAATCGCCCATCGAAATGAACGAGAATGGTCTTCTTTCCACTGAAGGCAATGATGGCTTGTCTCCTTCCCCTCGCGTGTCGGACCCCGCACTACAGTCCGCACTTTCTCGCCATTTCGGCCGCCAACCCCACGACTGCCGCCCCGATCACCCCGACAGAAAGGCCCGCTCGAGCTATACTCCGGACGGATCGTCCGGGACGTTGCAGGGTCCCGGTGGCATCGTCGTCGGACCGAGATGCGGCGGTCCGTGCCTTCTGCCTTTCCGCCCACTTCTGTGTGGGAAGGAACCGGTCAGTCACCCTCGAGCCGGGCGCGAAGACCGTAGCGTCGGGGGCGATTGTCCTGGTGACCCGGGCGCCTTTGTCGACGCGGCAATCGTCGCCCAGGATGGTGGGGCCGATGACCATCGCACCATCCTGGATTCGACTTCCGTCGCCGAGATAAACGGGTCCGACAAGACGGGCTGTCGGTGAGATTGTGACGTTTCGTCCACTCCAGATGCCCGGGGC
>JAUXGE010000049.1 GCA_030622435.1 Planctomycetota bacterium | reverse complement strand
CGCCGCGCGTAAGTCCCCGGACCAGCGCCTCACGCTGCTCGCCCGTGGCGTTCAGCGCGGATTCGATGTCGAACCGCGAGATGTTCGTCTCGCTGATCCGATCGATGATGTCGTTGTAGGCCTGGCGGCGGGCAGCCGCCTCCCGGGGCGGACGCGGCATGCGAATCTCGAGCCGGGTCTTTCCAATCGGACGCCACTCCAGGTTCAATTGCCCCTTCGGATCCACCCGCTCCCTGAGGATCTCCATGACCCGCGTCGACAGATCCGACTGCATCTCGGGCGACAGACCGGTCGTGTCTATCTCGAATAGCAGACTCGTTCCACCAACGAGGTCGATACCACCCTTGAGCTTCTCGCTCGGCGGATAGAGGATGATCAGCGCTAGCACTACCAGGCCAATGACAAACAGCCATTTCATAAACCGGTTTGGATCATTCATTGCTACTCTCTGACTCCATCTCGCGGCGGACCGCCGCGTAAGGTCTGTTCGGAATGCGTATTATCTCGTTCAAAGATGCGAATGATGTCGCGGTCTTCGCCGAAGACCGCCGTAACTCGAGGCTGAGATGGCAACCGAATGCGAGACCGCCCAAAAGCTCGGCTGAAACCGAAGCCGAAGGGCCACTCACCCTCGTCGCATTCACCACCCGGACACCTGCCACACCTCACTCTTGACCGGGGAGGAAAACGCTCAGCCTAAACTTCAACCGGCGGCGCGTGGGACCGGACCGGATTTGCCAAAACCTGCATCTTCGTCACCTCGCACCGCGCCTCGGCAACGACACGCTCCAACACCCCGACGGGGCACCTCGACCTCTGGCCACCGGCTGCACGCAGCGCCGCATCACGGGCGGCCATCCCACGCGCAAGGGGTACACCACCAGTCCGCGCAACACGCACAACGGCCGAGTCGGCCTCCCGAGGGAGAGCCAGGAACTCGCCGCCGCACGACTTATCCTCAGGCAACGGACGCTCGGTGTCTCCGGATCCCGACGGTGATTGCCCCTCGGACTGAGAATCTTCGCCTGACGCAACGATATCGGCATCGGCCGCCGGGAAAGCACCCTCAGCAAGGAGAGAGAGGGCAACCACCCCGGCGAAACACGCGCCGGCCAAAATGCCAAGCCATCCGGTCTTCATCGCGGCACATTATAGCGGGAAAACGCACCTGACAATCGCAATCGGATAGAATCCGGCCCCGAGCGCTCATCCGCCACCCAAAACCGAAACGACCTCCTCCGGAATGACCTTCACAGGCGCGATCCGATCCGCCTCGGTGAACGTATCGTTCATTGTGGTCGAAGTTTACGCGAGACGATCGCGATATGTAACGATTTCGTCAGAAATAGTGTCTCCGACCGGGAATTTCATGGATTCGGAGTTTTCAGCCCGTATAATAGCCCATGCGGTCCAGCACGAACTACTTACCTGAGGATGCCGTGGAACGAGGACAAACCAAACAACGAGTTGAGGAACTTCAATTCTGCCTTTACCAACGGGCGCTTCACCCGGAGTTGTTCCACATTCACCGGGTCAAGCGAATCGAACAGGCACGGTACCAGGCCGAGATCTGGGTCACTGGCCTTGCGCACGTCGTAATGGTCCAGTGCGGTGATCAGATTCTAACCGAGCTGATAGCCGAAGAGCCCGAGCTGCTGCCGAAAGCAGGGCTGGCCACCTCATTCCGTTTCAGAGGCGAGCGGGATCACGCCCAATCCTTCAACGGTGGGATGAAGTACATTCTATCGACTCAGGTTGAGCGGATGACGCCACAGCTCTTCCCCGCTACCCACCGTGACTACGTCCACTATGCGCAGAACCGGGAACTCTTCGTCTCGTTCGACGATTGGGCGCACGACGGCCTTGCACCGTTTAGCTTCACGGATTTCGATGCCAGGGACCATGAGTTCCACGTGCACGCTTTCCACGCGTACCCGGAGGAGATGACTCTGCTGAAAACGCAGTCCATCTTCGAAATCGGAAAACCTCGGATCTCGCCGGTCTGGTAGCCGAAGCAGGCCCGCCCTCTATCACCATCGTCCCCCCCGAATCACCATCGCTGCGCGCCGCTCGAGCCACGACTCGAACCTTGCACCACACCGCGCAATTCACCGCAAGTGTCCTTAATTCGGTCAATGCTGCCCAGATTCGAAGCAGACTGCTGCCCCATGCCCATTTCGCGCCCTAAGTCGCGGCGCAGAAGAATCCGATAAGACCTAACGTAGTGGCAGCAAGTAGTCTGATCCGCGGGCTTCCCGGAGGATGTGACAGGGGACTCTGTCCTCCATACGCGGGCTAGAGCCCAGATTACGACTGATTTGCACCCATATATGAGGTATCTGCCTCGCACCCGAGGCCCGACCCGGTTGACGCCTCGGGCCCGGCGCGGAACTGCGGATAGACAGGCACTGACAAGCCGGCGACCACAGAGCTCTCAACTAAGATGAACGATCAGGAACCTGACAAGGGTGGCATGACACTCACACGCCGGTCATTTCTCGGAGGGGTAGCCGCCTCCCTGGCCGGCGGGACGTTGCTCCGTCCATCGCCCACCATTGCTGCTGGCGAGAGATTGAGGATGCCACTGGGCGCGCAGCGGTCCCGGGTAGCACGTGTGCAATGCCGCCATGCCGTGCTGGGACCGGACATCAACCGCCGCATCGTCGCCGAAATGCTCGAGAAGACGTTGACGTCGCTCACGGAAACGAGCACGGCCGGACAGGCGTGGCAAGAGATTCTGAGGCCGGACGACGTGATAGGGCTGAAGTTCAATCGATCCGCACGGAAAGCCATCGCTTCGACGGACGTAGTCGCCGACACTTTGATCACATCGATTATCGAGGCCGGCTGGCGGCCAGACAGGATCGTCTGCATCGAGGCCCCACCCGAGACCTCGAATCGCCATGGTACCGCACCGGCGGTAAACGGCTTCTCGGACACCGAAATCGACTTTGGCAGCGGTTCAGACCAGTTCGCGTCGGTCCTCGAGCAGGTTACGGCCTTGATCAGCGTCCCATTCCTCAAGACGCACAATATCGCCGGGATGACCTGCTCACTGAAGAATCTGTCCCACGCACTGGTCAAACACCCGGCACGTTACCACGGGAACGGCTGCTCGCCCTACATTGCAGACATCGTGGCCTCAGAGCCGATCAGAAATAAACTGCGACTTTGTCTGGTTGATGCGTTGCGTGTCGTGTATGAGGGTGGTCCCGAGGCCAACTCCGCCACGATCAGCGACGAGGGCATGCTGATGGCGTCAACCGATCCCGTAGCTACTGACGTTGTAGGTTTGGCCACACTGAACGAAATACGCCAGCAGCGTGATCTCGCCCCGATTGCACGCACTGCTGGTGAATTGGGATACTTGGCCGACGCTCACCGAGTCGGACTGGGCATCGCATTGTGGCATGGGATAGACCTCGAGCACCTGAGGCTCTAGTCCTGTGTCAGACATGTCACTGAAACAGGACTACCTGCGAATCGAGACCATTTTGAGACGGCCCGGAGACCTCAGCCTCTACGTGTGGCGCAAGACGGGACACCTGTGTTTTTTGTCATAATTCGTCGGCAAATCGATTGACACCCGTCGTATACGGGGGTAGAGTTATAGGTGGTGAAGCGGATGAGAGATTGCTTGGCCGGGCGCTCCGGCGAGGCTTCCGGGATGTGTTTTTCTGACGTTATTTTGCTATCATAACTATTTTTTAGCTGCTCTATAACGGCATCGTTTATTTTTCTTCCTACCTCCTCTCCCACCGCCACCCGGACATGATGTTCAGTTGCGTCGTCGCATTGCGCGTTTGCGCGATCATCGGCGCCGCCATTGACATCGGTACGGGCTCGCGATGCATCGTCGCGTCGTAACATCGACCACTGGTTGCTTGGTACGATTCGGCTCCCGCATCGGTTCCCGAAAGAGTTACTTTTGTGGAAATGACACGGACGCGCACAGCCGTTTCGCGGTGCGTTTTGTCGTGTCTCGGTCTCGGTGTTAAGAGTTATTGGTCATATGGAACGTTGCGTGTCGGCTGCGAATACATACCGCCCACCTTCACGCCGGCTGGAGCCGGCGGTCGAGGCGGCATGGCATCGCAAGTCCGGCTTGCGTCCAACATGAGGAGGTAATCTAGTGAGACGAAGATCTAAAGGGTTTACGCTGATCGAGCTTCTGGTGGTTATCGCCATCATCGCATTACTTATCTCGATCCTGTTGCCGAGTCTGTCGCGCGCTCGGGAGCTGAGCAAGCGTCTGGTATGCGCGTCGAACATCAAAGGTATTGGAACCTCGTGCAAGATCTACGCGAACGACAACACGGAGCGCTGGATGATCCCGGGGTTCAAGCGTGCGGCCGTCGACAATGAAGGAATCGACTACCTGAAGGACAATACAACGTTCGCCGCCATCCCGGACGATCCCGGCGAGGTGGGTCGCGAGCGCGAGTTCGAGAGCACGTCGGAGACGTCGGCGGCGCCAAACGGCGGTAGTTTGGCCGTTTCGGTTACCCGGGCGTATTGGATGATGGTCCGTTCGGGTGACATCACCGTCAAGCAGTTCATCTGCCCCAGTGGCGGCGATGACAAGGACGAGACCGAGAACCTCGACCTCTACTACGACTTCGAGACCTACTTGAACATCAGCTACGGGTACAATGTTCCGTTCGGGCCTAAGGACACGCAGCCACGAGAGGGCGTTGACAACCGCCAGATTCTGGCAGCGGACAAGGGACCCTGGTACGTCAACGACCCGCCTCCGGACTGGAACGTCGGAGCACGCGGACTGGTCGATACGGAGGACTCGCCGAAGGCTTGGCGCCCGTTCAACTCTCCGATGCACGGCGGCAGGAATAACGGCGAGGGCCAGAACTCGCTGTATGCGGACGGTCACGCTTCGTTCAACCGCACTCCGGCGTGCGGCATCGACAGTGACAACATTTACACTCTGATGACGGACGATTGGGGCTCGGTGCAGGGCTACAACCGGATCCACGGCGACACGCCGCACGAGTCGCCGACGCAAGGCCCGCCGTATCCCGGCCAGGATGCCTTCGGTCCGGGAGCCGGAAACTACGCTGCGACGGACTCGCTCATCTATCTGTAGGGTCTCTCGACGCAACGTGACGTTCATTATGAAGGCGGCGGGTCACTGGAAGGCCCGCCGCCTTTCTTTTGTTGCTCCAATCGGTTCCATTGACGAGCCGAGCTACTCATGCGCGATTCAGACCATCAGCCACGCATGAGGCCGGTAGGCCCCGAGGAAACCCTGCGCGTTCGTCGCGGGGTCATCGGCATCGTGATCCGGGAATCAACCCTCCTTATGATTCGCCGGGCAGCGGGCGTCGCCATGGGTGGGCACTGGTGCTTCCCTGGAGGACATGTCGAGCCCGGCGAGACCCCGCGTAGGGCTATCTGCCGGGAATTGTCCGAGGAGCTGGGGATCGAGGTCCTCCCGACCGAACGTATCGGCTCCCTGCGCATCGGCCGCGAATACATACTTGCGGTTTGGCGAGTTCGACACGTGCGAGGTGAGTTTCGTCCCGCCGCGCCTGAGGTCGCCGAGATGCGATGGCTCACACCGGAGCAGGCCCGTGCAATCGAGCCCGGCCTTCCATCAAACGAAACAGTGCTCGGCCTGCTCGGCCTGTAGAGTCACCCGGTGATTCCCCTCCGATTTGCCCACCTGAGGCCCGAGCAATTCACAAGAATCACTCCGGCCGCAAACCAGTGTAGCACCGATTGACGAGCGGTGCTCCGTGTCTTCGGCGTCATTCACGAAGGGGTGACACTGCACACACCATAGAGCTGAGCGAAACTCGGTACTCAGATATCCAGATTCTTCACGTTCGTCGCGTTCTCCTCGATGAAGCGGCGGCGATCTTCGACGTTTTCGCCCATGAGCAGGCGGAAGATGCGGTCAGCCTCGCGCGCGTCGAGGTCGACTTGTTCGAGGTCGTTCATGTCATCCGAGATGACCACGCGCAGCAACGTACGCTTCTCCCGATCCATCGTGGTTTCCCAGAGCTCCTCGGAATTCATCTCGCCGAGGCCTTTGAAACGCTTGATCGCCAAGCCTTCCCGGCCGAGGTCGCGCACGCCCGGGGCGACCTGCGCGAGGTTGTCCAACTCGACGAGCTTACCCTCCTTGTCACGGAGCAGGAACTTTGCCGGCGGAAGCTCGCCAGTGACGAGTTCCTCGCGAGTGAGGAACAGGTCGTCGATCGACGGTCCCAGGGCCTCGATCTTCCCGATGATCTCGTCCAGCACGCGGCACTCGGCCAGCAGATAACGCACGATCCGGTGCTCGGGTAGATCGGCGTCGCCGTTGCCGTTGCCGCGGCCATTGTCCGCCTCGGCGAGCAACACATGTCTGGCCTCGACCACCTCGATCTCGCCGTACTCGCCGGACTCGCGTCGCCGCAATTCCGCCAGATCGACCTCGTAGTAGAGATACCGCCGCTCCGGCGCCGCCTCGCCGGGCCGGTAAATGTAGACGAGCATCTTCGGCAGACCTCGCTGCGGATCGCGATGTCGGTGCACCAGCTCCTCGAACCGGATCCCGCGGCGTGCCAGCACGCGGGCTTGCATGTCCAAAGCGCCGAGGTGTGCGACCAGAGCGTGCAGGTTCTCGCCCTCGATGACCTTCTCGTCACATCCTTCCTCGCGAACCAGCAGCGCCGTCCCCGCCAGCCCGACCTCCGCGAGTTTGTGATGGAGCACGCGGTCGTCGAGCAAGTACTCGATGTGCCTGCCCTTTTTGACCTGGTACAGGGGCGGCTGCGCGACGAAGATGCGACCGGCCTCGAGCAGCGGCCTCATGTGGCGGAACAGGAACGTCAGGAGCAACGTGCGAATATGCGAGCCGTCGACATCCGCGTCGGTCATGATGATCAGCTTGCCGTAGCGGCACTTGCCGACGTTGAACTCTTCCTTGCCTATGCCGCAACCGACCGCCGAGATCAGCTTCGTGATCTCGTCGTGGTTGAGCATCTTGTCGATTCGCGCCTTCTCGACGTTGAGGATCTTTCCTTTCAGAGGCAGGATGGCCTGCGTGAATGAGTCTCGCCCCTGCTTGGCGATCCCCCCGGCCGAATCCCCCTCGACCAGATAGAGCTCCGTCGCTTCTTTGTCCTTGCTGCGGCAGTCCCAGAGCTTGCCAGGCAACCCGCCGCTGCTCAAGGCGCTCTTGCGGGTCAGATCGCGCGCCTTCCGTGCGGCCTCCCTGGCATGTGCGGCCTGCATACCTTTTTGAATGATGCGTTTCGCCTCGGCCGGGTGCTCCTCGAAAAAGTTGCCGAGTTGCTCGTTCATAACCTGCTGGAGGAACGTCTCGACCTCCGGATTGAGCAGCTTGACCTTGGTCTGTGCCTCGAATTTCGGGTCCTGCAGCTTGACCGAGGCAATCGCCGTCAGACCCTCGCGCCAATCGTCCCCCGAAACACTCGTGTTCCCCTTGATGAGGTTATTCTTGCGTGCATAGTTGCTGGCGACGCGCGCCACCGCGGTCTTGACGGCGGACATGTGCGTGCCGCCGTGGACGTTCTGGATGTTGTTGGCGAAACAGAGGATGTTCTCGGTATAACAATCCGTGAAAAGAAGCACGACCTGGCAGCTCATCCCGCCCTTCTCGTCCTCCCCATTGATCAGAATGACGTCCTTGTGCAACCATTCCGCCCCGCCCGCGAGGTGAATGCAAAAATCCTTGAGCCCTTCCTCGAAATAGAACTCGCACTCCTTGCCCGAGCGGTCGTCCACGAGCCTGATGCGCAACCGGCTGTTCAGGTATGCGAGTTCGCGGACACGATTCTGCAACGTTTCATACTTGAACTCGCATTCCTTGAAGATGTTCTGGTCCGGCTTGAATTCGATGGACGTCCCCGTCTGATTGGATGGCTCTCCTCTTTGCAACTCTTGTGATGTTTCTCCATAGGCGAAAGCCATCGTGTGTTCATACCCGCCACGATGAACCTCGACGCGGAGCCATTCGCTCAGCGCGTTCACGATACTGACACCGAGACCATGCAGACCGCCGGACACCTTGTAGCTGTGGCTGTCGAACTTGGCGCCGGCGCTGAGTACGGTCATGACAATCTCGAGCGCGGGCCTGCCATCAAGCCGCGGGTTCTCGTGTCGCATCGGCCCGATCGGGATCCCCCGACCGCCGTCCACCACGCGGCAGCTCCCGTCCGCGTTGAGGCGCACCAGGATACTGTCACAGAAGCCCTCGAGTGCCTCGTCTACGGCGTTGTCGATGACCTCGTACACGAGATGATGCAGGCCTGCCGATCCCACTCCACCGATGTACATCCCGGGGTTCTGTTGTACGGCCTTGAGCCCTTCCAGAACCATGATGCTGGATTCGTCGTAGCGTCTATCCGTTGTCGTCGTATCCGTCATAAATCCACTGTTTCCCGCCGTGCCGGCTCGGGCACCTCGCCAAAATACGAGACCCGCGTCGTGCGTCCGGTCCCAATCCTTATGGCCGGTCTACCGACTCCCGTCCCCCCAACATCACACCTACTTCACCGTAGGCGAACACGATCCGACGGATCCGTGTCGGAGTCCTCCTGCCTACCATCGCTTCGCGGAGTGAAACCAGCCAACGCTGACGCATTGGCTGGACCAGCGTCGGATGATCCACGTTGATCACCACGACACCTTCCTCCCCAAACACGAGCCGGCAACATTGCCGAAAGTCGTCATCCACCAGGTCAGCCACAATTGCAGCCACCCTGCTCGCTTCTTCGGCGCCCGTACCGGCCGCCTGCTCCACCAGTCGCTCGATCATCTCCCCGACACGCCGAGTGCGATCCCGCCTTGTACGGTTCGCCTGAATCCACTTGAGTCGACCGTCCCGTGACATCCATACCCACTGAGTTACGCCGACGAGATATTCACCGGCATGACGACATAGAGGAACGAATCCCCGACGCGAATGACGCCCGGACGGTTCGATTCCTTGAAGGCGAAAGTTATGACCTCGGTGTAGGCTACCCTGAGCAACTCGAGCAGAAAAACTGGGTTGAACCCGATATCCATCTGCTCGCCCTCGTAGCTGATCGGCAAAACCACCTCCGCCTCGCCCTGCTCGGGAGCCCTGCTCGACAACGTCAGGCTTCCGGGAGAGAACGAAAACCGGACTCCCTTCGACTCCTCATTTGTCAGAAGCGACGCTTTTTTCAGAGCCCCAAGAAAATCTGCCGTGCCGAGTTCGACAACCCTATCACAGTCGCTCGGTACAACGTCCTGGTATTTCGGGAATTGCCCCTCCGCCAGCGCCGTCCCCACAACCGCCTTGCCCACATCGAGCACAAGCTGGTTTCCGGTAATCTTCACCCCGACACTCGCACCCTCCTCTGCCGGCAAACGGGTAAACAAGGAGAGCGCCTTGGGCGGCACGATCGCTTGCGACGGGCTCGCAGCTCCATCCTCGAGCAACGCCCCATGCCCGAGCGCCAACCTTCGCCCATCGGTCGCCGCAAGTGTCAACTTCTTCCCTTCCACCTCCCACAGCACGCCGTGAATCGCGTATCGCGTGCTCTCGCGCGCCGCCGCAAAAACCGTCAACTCGATCAGCCGCCGGAGAAGCCCATGGTCCACCCTGACATCAGGCTCGCCTTCCATTGTCGCTACCGGCGGGAATTCCGCCACGTCCTGCGTGACAATCTGAAAATGACTGCCTGTACCACGCAAGTGCAGCATGCTGTCATGGACTTCCGCCGACAGAACATCATCCGTGCACTCGCGGACAATGCGTGCCAGCGTTTCCGCTGTGACCAGTATCTCTCCCGGCTCATCCACCTCGACCTGTGTAACGGCGCAGCGCAAGCTGACCTCCAGATCGGTGGCTAATAGCAGCAAGGCGTCCGCGTGAGCCTCCAATCGAACGCACCTGAGAATCTCCTTGGGAGTACGAGCTGCAGCTACGTTGCATACCGCGGACAGGGCCTCGGCCATTTCCTGTCGGTTGAATCGAAACTTCATGGGGGGGCGTCCCTTCCTGATCAAATGATGCAACTGGTTTCTATCATTCTTATTGGTAAATAAATACTCGTAGTCGTCATAAGCACGTGAAACATGTGCTTTCTTGAAGGCTCTAAGGACGTAACCGTCTGAAACTCAGTAGCCTGCGCGTCCGTCACGCTGCCCGGAACCGTGAAAAACCTGTGAGCTGCGCCGCGCGGCACCGCAGGGAGGCACACCCCGCGGGCCGGGAAACCCTCGAGCTCCTCTAAACACACTGTTCAAACAACAGCAAATCGAACGGCTACAAGGTGTCTTGAACACCGTTTCGTGAGTAGCGATACAACACGCCGCTCCTAGCTGCGGAACCTGTGAACGACAGCTCCTGTGTGCGATCCGCCTGCGATTCACGTGTGGCATACGGATGCCCGCCGAATACGAGCGCCGAAATGCCGTGTGCGAAACTTCCCCGCGCTGAACAGCTCGGCGACCACGCGCATCGATCCAGTCGCGGCAGAGCACTAATAAGCATCATTTTTTACTTCCGAACCGATTTCGTCAAGCAGTTGGCGAAGCTGGGGATCCTCCTCGGCTTGCCGTGCGACGGCCCGACTGCCGTGCAGAACCGTGCTGTGGTCGCGTCCGCCGAAGTAGCCGCCGATCTCCTCCAGGCTCTGAGAGGTCAACTGGCGCGCGATGTACATGCACACATGGCGTGGGTAAGTAATCGCCCGCGACCTCTTCTTGCCCTGCAAGTCGGAGACCTTGACGTTCAAACGCTTGGCCACCACCTCGAGAATCGTTGGAATCCTGATGGCACGCCCCGGCACCTTGCCCAAGGCTTCTCGGGCTACCTCGATTGTGATGACCCCGGAACCCGTCTGACTCACTGCGTCCACCTTGATCAGGGCACCTTCCAGATCCCGGATATTTGTATCGAACCGGGTCGCCACGAGCCGCACAACCTCCTCGGGAACATCGATACAGCGCAGCTTTGCTTTTTTTCTTACGATTGCCATGCGTGTCTCGAGGCATGGGCGGTCCAGGAGAGCGACGAGACCCGAGTTGAAACGGCTGACCAATCTTTCCTCGAGACTGGGAATCTCCGAAGGGGAGCAGTCGGCCGAGAGAATGATCTGCCGGTGCGATTGATGGAGTGTGTTGAACGTGTGGAAAAACTCCTCCTGGCTACGCTCGCGCTCGGCGAGGAACTGGATATCGTCAATCACCAGAACATCGACGTAGCGATATCGGTACCGGAACTGGTGAATCGCACCTCGCTCGACCGCCTCGATAAAATGGTTGATGAACGTCTCGCAGGAGATGTAAAGACAGGTGAGCGCGGCCGACTTCTCACGGATCTCATGGGAGATGGCCTGCAGCAGATGGGTCTTGCCCAACCCGACGGGTCCGTATGCGAAGAACGGGTTGTACGCGTGCCCCGGGTCGTCCGCGACCGCCTGGGCGGCCGCATGTGCGAGACGATTGCTGGGTCCGGTCACAAAGTGGCCGAACGTGTAGTCCGGGTTCAGAGGAAGCTGCCCGTCTCTTTCTCCGAAGGAGAGCCCGAAGCCCTCAGACCCGGCATCCTCGCTATTCTCATCCACGTCGAAAGCGACCGTTACGAGCCGTCCCGTCGCCGCTTGAGCGGCCTCGAGGAATGCGGACTGGCAGTGTTGCTGTAAGTAGTCGGCCTGGGCGCGATTACGAGCGTGGACATGGACGACGCCGTCTTCGATGCGTGGGCGCCCGAGTTCGGCGAACCATCCCCGCACGAGCTTCGGGTGATTCAGTCTCACCTGGGCGAGAACGTCGCTCCATACGGTTTCAGGGGCCGTCACCATGGGTAGTGCAGGATCACCCCAGTGCTTTGTCAGCCAGGGGTTGAAGAGTCCGTTGGGTGCCACAGTCAGCTAGCCTGCCCGTGCGACCCTGGCGGGCAAGCCGCCTGAGGCACCCCCGCAACACAACAATCGAGGGCTGGCAGAGCACTGGATCAGGCGAGCACTCGATGCCCTCTGCGGGCAGGCTCGTTTGCAGCGGTCCGGCGGAAGTCCGGCCTCACCAGCCTGTTATTGCGGCGAGAACGCCGAACATGCCCAAGGAAGTATTGTACATCACAGGCGCTCAAACGCCAGAGGAACAACCCCGGAATGCCCTATTCCGCAAGCCAACTTGAAAGCAAGCCCCCGGCGAGTTAGGCTCCCGGCTCGCAGGGGTGGACAGGCCGGGGATCAGGAAAAGGAATGCCCTTTTGCATCCTTCTTTTCAGCAGCCTGAACACTCTGTAAGTCGTTGAAAAACCACAGACTTACGATGCTGCGGGCGTAGCTCAATTGGTAGAGCATCAGCCTTCCAAGCTGAATGTTACGAGTTCGAGTCTCGTCGCCCGCTTTGATGTTTCCTGCCGTGTCGGCCGTCCTCGAACGAGGCGATGGGTTCAGTGCGGGCGACTGGCAGCCGGTCGGATGCCGCTGCATGCCCGCGCTTTGCTTGGGCATCCTACCGGACCCGCAGATTCAAGGGTGGCCGAACCCTAGGCTATGTCGCTCGTTGCCCCGGCCTGTCTGCGGCGACGAACGCGACCCGCCAACCCCTGTTTGCTCTCGCCGCGCAGGAACGCCAAGAGTCGTTCTCGCGGGGGCGAAGGGGGCTCCTCGGCCAGCCTGTCGACGGCGTTTGGCAAAGACAGCCCGAGCGAAAAAAGCAAACGGTACGCTTCACGGACTTGCTGCATGTGCTCCCGCGACATGCCGGCCCGGCGCATGCCGATTCTGTTGAGCCCGGCCACATGTCCCTGAGTATCCAGCAGGGCGAACGGAAGCACGTCCTGCCCGACACGCCCGGCACCGGGGATCATTACCAACTCGCCGATTCGGACGAACTGATGGACGCCCGCGCCGCCCCCAAGTGTTGCGCCGTCGCCGACCTGAACGTGGCCGGCAAGCAAGACATTGTTGATAAGCGTAACACGATTCCCGACGCGGCAATTATGCGCGACGTGGGCTCCGGCAAGAAGGAAGCAGTCCTCGCCGACGATGGTTTCCGAGTCGGGTATCGTACCGCGGTGAATCGTCACGTATTCCCGGAGGATCGTTCCGCGCCCGACACGGCAATAGCTCCGCTCTCCGCCGTATTTGATGTCCTGGGGTGCGTGCCCGACGATTACCCCGGGATGCAACTCACATCCCTCGCCTATTTCGGTCCAGCCGGTCAGGTAGACCCCCTGATAGAGCCGGCAGCCGGCGGCGACGCGTACGTTACCGTCAATCACGCAAAATGGGCCGACATCGACACTGCTGTCCAATTCAGCCGCCGAATCTATGATAGCCGTCGGGTGGATCGCCATGCGATCTTCTTCTCCTTCGTTCAACTTCGTTTGCGATCGGGAGGCTGTAGCCCGAGCAGATCCATCACCATCTGCAAGTCCTTCCAGACCTTCCCTTTCTCGCCCGGATTTCTCAGCAGGTAAGCCGGATGGTAAGTCGGCATGGTGGGGACGGCCGCACCGGCCAGGCCCGACGGATAATATTCGTGAAAACGCCCGCGCAGCTTGCCGATGGAGGCGGCCGTGTTCAGCAGGGTTTTGGCGGCCGGTGCCCCCAACGCCACCAGCACCTCCGGCTCGATGATCTGCAGTTGCCGCTCGAGATACGGGCCGCAAGCGAGGATTTCATCGGCCATGGGATCCCGATTGTCCGGCGGGCGGCATTTCAGTACGTTGCAGATGAATACCTCCTCACGGGTCAGCCCCATGGCGACGATCATGCGCGTCAGCAACTGACCTGCCCGGCCGACAAACGCCACACCCTGTTTGTCCTCATCGTGCCCGGGTGCCTCCCCGACGAACACGAGCCGGGCACAGGGATCACCTACGCCGAAGACCGTTTTGGTTCGGGTCTTGCACAAGTCACACTTGGTGCAATTCCTGACATCATTTTCGTCAAGTGCGCGAAGTTGCTCCGCCTTCTGCGCAACGACCTCCGGATCAACAATGCGGACATCCCGCTTGCCCGCTCGCGAAGGAACGGGCTCCGGGAGGGATACGGGCACGCTCCGGATTCCCAGCAACCGATCCGCCTCGAGCTGTTGTCTCACCGCTTGTAGGACCGTTCCCGAGTCGACCTCCATTTTCCTGCTCCGCGATAGTTCTGCACTTGCACGCTCGGTGGCACTTTGCGTGCGGATCTCCTCCGGATCAATGAGTGTCTTGTTTCCACGCCGGATCAACTATGGCGTGAAGTGGCCGATGATTCAAGTTGGCGATCTGTTATTAGAGCAGGTTCTGTTGCCGTGTAGCGGCCTGCGTCCCCGCAGGCCGTAGTCCAGGCACGTGCTATCGCACGCTACAGAACGACACGAATTGCTCGCATGTACCATAGAGAGTGGCCGCACCCCGTGCAAACAGATTAGGGGTCTGTCCTACACCTTTGGGCACGGTTTGTCAGCAGTACAGCGCAAGGTCGCCATAAACGCGTAGCGCAGGCATCTTGCCTGCATCGTAATCGCAGCTCGTGCAGGCTGGAAGCCTGCGCTACAGACGACCTTACGCTGTACTGTTAGCATGCCGTTGATGGCAGGCTTCGAGGAAATCACGCTGCTTCTTCCGGACGGGTACGAGGTCTACGCGCGGTATTGGGCGCCGCCGGCTCGAACCCGCGGGACAGTGCTTTACCACCACGGGATCCAGTCTCACTGTGGTTGGTACGAGGCGTCAGCCGCCCGGCTGGCCGAAGCCGGTTACGGCGTCCTGCAGACCGATCGTCGCGGAAGCGGCAGAAACGAGAAGGATCGCGGAGACGCGGAATCGGCCGAGCAGTTGATCGCCGACGCACGAGCCGCACGCGACGAGCTGGCTCGTCGCTCCGGCTCGGGCGAGCACCATGTCGTTGGAGTTAGTTGGGGAGGGAAGCTGGCCGTCGCCGCATATGTCGACGATCCGGTCGGCGTGTCGAGCCTGTCACTCGTGACGCCCGGTCTATTTCCTCTGGTCGGCGTGTCGAAGTCTGAAATGGCCGACATCGGTTTCGCCATGCTGTATGAGCCTCGAAGCCTGATCGACATTCCACTCAACGAAGCGGACCTCTTCACACAAGTGCCACGTTGGCGTCACTTCTTCGATACGGACGAACTCACGCTTCGCCAATGCACGGCCGGTTTCTTTCTGGCGTCGAGGCGCATGGACAAGATCGTCGCTCGCTTCCCCCAATCGAGACCGGTCCCGGTGCACCTCCTGATGGCGGGTGACGAGCGCATCGTCGACAGCGAGAAGACCGTTCGCTTCGTTCGTGAGCTGGGCTGGCCGGTGTGCAGGATTACCACCTACGACAATGTGCGCCACTCGCTCGAGTTCGATGGGAACCCTGAAATCTACTTCGCCGATCTCACGGCTTTCCTCGATGAGGTCTCCCAATCCTCGTGAGACGAATCTCGGGGGAATGATGAGCATCAAACCTCACGATGCCTCGGACCTGTGAATGGGTACCACGCTTCTTCGCGCCTTTGGCGCGCGCATCTCCGGGCGACTTTCGAGACGATGCGCGGTGGACAGACCCATCTACACCATCCGCAGTAATGAGAAATGCACGCTATCCCGCATTATTCACCGCGGAGCACGCGGAGATCGCAGAGAAACAAGAGGTGTGGCAATCGCCATGGACAAAGGGATTTACGCACTGTCGGGACGAGGCGGCCTCCGATTCTGTCGTAACTTCTTGTCCAGCATTACTCTGCGCTCTTGGCGCTCTCAGCGGTAAAAATAATCCGGGCTATGCGCAGCGGGAACCCGACGCAGTAACGAGATGAATCCGGCAGGTGCCTACGAGCCGGAATACGGGATCAGGGCAAGGAACCGTGCCCGCTTGACCGCCAGCTTGAGCGCCCTCTGCTCCTGCGTGCATGTCCCCGCGCGGCGGCGGGACATGATCTTGCTGCTCGGTGTCAGGAACTTGCGGACCAACTCGACCTCTTTGTAGTCGATCAGAGGACCCTGCCAGTCCTTGCCGCCACGCTCCGGGAACCGGAGCTTCGTGTGATACGAGTTACCCTCACGTTTGCCCATGGGGCCTCCTGTTTCGTCTATGCGCCCTTTGGCGCCTGATCTTCCGTTCCCCGTTGTGTTTCGGCCTGTACCATCACACGATCGAACTCGTCCGGGGTGGCCTCTTCGCTCTCATCGACCAGCATGACCGGAATGCCGTCGCGGATCGGGTACTTACGCCGTGTGGCCGGATCCGTGGAATACAACCAATCGCCGACCTGAACGACCGGCGCATGAGTCGCCGGACACACCAGCATCCGCAACAGCTCTTCGTCGATCGAACTCATCATCCGGTCCACGTACGGGCCTCGTCCGCTAGGCCGATTCGTCCGCCGGCAGACACTCCCGCCGGAGACAGACCCCGCATTATACGCCGACCACTCCCCGACGCAACCGCCGTCCGAATACGTGGCGCGGCGCCGATCCGGGCTTTGAAATCACTCCTCGGAGACGTAGAAAAACGGCGGGATCGCCAGCCCAACCACATCCCCGCCCCCTACCTGCTCCTTCGCCCGGTCCAGGGCGTGGCTCAGGTTGGGAGACCACGAAACCCCCAGCCGCTTCGCCGCGGAGTCTGCTTCTCATCAGGCTCTGCCTGCCACTCGGGCTCACCCGAGCCGTCACACGCACTCCTCGCGATGGGTCTCACTGAGGAGCAGGTGCACTGCGCCCCGCGCTTCTCTCTCGGCCACGACACTACAGATGAAGATATCGAGCGCACGATACAACTCCTCGCCGAAGTCGTCGAGCGCTCGCAGAAGATCGTACGGTTTGTTTCGTGCAAGTAAAATCGGAACAGCTTTAAGTGCGAGGGAAAATCCGCGGTTCGTACAACTGCTCGACAAATTCCCGGAGAGCGGTTTATAATCAGCATAATATGCCATTAAAACTTGATCCTGGAGGAGGAAGAGATGAAAGCAGTATCGACAGTAATGATG
>JAUXGE010000082.1 GCA_030622435.1 Planctomycetota bacterium | reverse complement strand
TGGAAGCTGGTCCGGGAGGTCGGCCCCGAGAGCATCCAATTCAAGGCCCCGCCGGGGTGCAGCGATCCGTAGCGCGGATGTTCCACTGCCGAGACCACATGTGGAAAGCGCCAGGTGCCGTGCCCTTGCGAAGCACCGGCATGTTTCCAACCCGCCATACGGACGCCGGCCCAGTCCGGCGATCCTGGCGTCCCAGCCTCCAATCTGCGTGAGCCTTGGCGCCACGAGTTCGCGCGACGGTGGCGTATTGGCCCAGGAGCGTGGGGCATGCATCCACTTTTCCCCCGTATCAGTCCTGTCAACGGGGCACGGCGTGCTCGACCGGGCCTCGTTGCGGCCCACGCAAATGCCAGTGTCGCGTCTCTGCGAAAGTGTGTCGGCAACGCACTAGGTATGGTGTCAGGCCTTCTGCCCGATAAGTTCAGCGGCGTTGAGTCGTATCCGATGATTCTTTCGGACGTTGTAGGCTCCTGCGCGCTGCGCGGCCGGCGCGTGGGCCTTGCGGTTCCTGTCGTTGAGGTAAGGAAACGATGTACTGCGACTTTTTCGGACTTCGCTGTCGTCCATTCGAGAATCGTGCAGACACTCAGTTCATCTATATGGTGCCTGCGTTCGAGGAAGCACTGGCAGCGTTGGAGTTTGAGGCGTGTCATAACCGTGGTATGGCCCTGGTCCTCGGGGAGGCCGGAATCGGGAAGACCCTCCTGATTCGCAGTCTCCTGCAACGTTTCGACTCCGCGGAGCGCGTTGTAGTCCTGACGTGGCCTGCGAGCGAGCAGGCGGACCTCATTCGCGAAACAGCCAAAGGGTTCGGCGTTTCCTTGCCGTCCTCTCATCAATCGAACCAGCTGCTGGGAAGGCTGCGGCGCCATCTGGCGCGGTCGCTGCGAGCGGAGCACCGATCGATTCTGGTGATCGATCAGGCGGAGAACCTGACGACGGACAACATGGCCCAGCTCGCCTCGCTGGCCGACATGCACCTCGATGACCAGAGACTCTTGAGTGTACTCCTGATCGGGCAGCCCCAGGTAAGATTGCTGTTGAATGAACCCACGTTTGCCAGAGTTGCACAGCACCTTTTCGGCGAGCGGGTATTGACCGCACTGACAAGAGAGCAGACGGAAGCTTATATCAGGCACCGGCTGCACGCCGCCGGCGCTGCCAGCGCCGAAGTGTTCGACGGAAGCGCGATCAGTGCCGTCCACGAAGCCTCCCGCGGCATTCCGCGGTTGATCAATCGTATATGCAACTCTGCCATGTTGGCCGCTTATGGGGCGGATCAATCGCAAGTAACTCGTGATATGGTCGCCGAGGTTACGGCATCTGCCCATACAATCACACGCACGGTCGAAGCGCACGAACTCGGTTTGTCCGATGCGGGACAGGTAGAGGCAGGGCTGACCTCACACACCAAGGCGGCACCTTGCGAAGTGACACCAACGCCGGAACCGGTTGAGCACGCATGCAAGTTGGATACGGATGGGGCACCAGGCGAGCCCGATACGTGTGACTCCCCGATGCTGTGTGAGATCACCGCACCCGAGCGGCAGGATTTTACTGCTGGACGGCAGGGTTCCGCTTTCGCGAACGACGGTGAGGAGGACTGGACAACGGAGGACTTCTCCGAAGTCCCGGTGGGTGCCGAGACTTCGCTCTCGATCGAAGGCGAAGGTCTGTTGGTCCGGCTCGAGCGTGCGCTGTCGCGGGCGGATCGTATGAATGCGACTACGGAGGCGTCTATTGCCCAGTTCACCGCCGTCGAGAAACACCTGGCATCGTTGACGGCTGGTGGGGAACGGCTGGTTGGTCGACTCACGACGGTCAACCAGCGCTCCACCGTATCTGTCGAGCACATACAGGAGCAGGCGAACCGGATCGCGGGGCAGGCAGAGGATCGGCTTCGGACCGTCGAGGCGGAGACTTCGCGGACGAACGAGGCATCCGAAAGAGTGGAGGAGCGGGCCGAACGTGTGGAACGGGCGTGCTTGGAAGCGAAGGACGTGGAGTCCAGGATGCAGTCCTTCGCCGAGGCGCTCGCTGACAAGGTCGATGAGGTCCAGGAGCGTGTCGCGCTGCTCATGACCGGACTGGAGGCGGGCGAGGCAACCCAGAACAGACTTGCCGATTTGCTGGAGAGAGCATCCGGGTTGACAGAGGATCCAGATAAGGTCACGGCCCCCCTCCAGGCGAAGACGCGGGAGATCGTCGAGCAAGCCACGGCCCAGATTGATCGCCTAGGCCAAGCGGCAGCGTCCTTCACCGCTTCGGCCAACGAACAACTCGGTGAGATCCGGTCCACGCTCGAGAGCACTAAGAGCGAGACGGAGAAGTTCCAGGAGAAGTTTACGAATGCCGTGCTCCGCCAGTGCCGCCAGGAGTATCAGGAGTGCCTCGATGCACACCTGCAAACGCAGAAGGATGTGATAGAAGGGGCGATAGCAGAGCAACAAGCCCGACTCGTGGAACTCATGGATCAGTCGGGCTCTCAGGTCCGAGCAATGGATGAGGCGAGCCGATCGACGGGCGTCCGTATCGAGCAGCAGCGTCTAGAGGCCGAGCAGCTCGAGAAACGGCTTGGGGACATGGAGTCCACCTTGTCGACGCTGCCGGACCGTACAATGGATGCTTCCAGTCGCCTGGAGCAACTCAGTGAGACGACCAACGGTATCGAGAACTCCGTGAGCCGGTTGACTGCCAGAGCGGAGACGACGAGGGCGGAACTGGTCGAAGTCGTGCCTCCGGCCGAGAAGATGCTGCGCGACGTGCAGGCGGCCTACGGGCGGATCGAAGCGGTGCAACAGAACGTGGGTACAGCGCTCGTCGACATCGGCGGCGCCTGCGAACGCGTCAATGCCGTACGTGATCAGATCAGCCAGTGCCATGATGTTGTCAACAAGCTGGAGACTCGCCAGGGAGAAGGGCGGACTACGGTAGCCTTGCTGGAGGAGGCAGCTTCGACCGCGCAACCGCTCGTGGAATCGTTGCGGTCGATGACCGTGGAAGCCTCGGAGCGGAGCCGTCAGCTCGAATCGCATGGCACGTCCGTCGGCAATACTCTCGATCGCCTCACGTTGGCAGGAGCCGATGGGCATATGCTCCTGGAACGAATCCGAGCAGCGATTCAGGAGGCGGAGCAGGCCGCACGAGCGGTAACGCAGCAAACCAGTGAACTGACCGATCTGCGCGGCGGCAGTGAGACCGCCGCGCGGCAGCTCGATGATCTCATCGCATCAGGCAGACAACTTCACGAGGCGATGCAGGGGCTGGTTGCCCACGCCGACGAGAAGATCGGTCAGCTCGATTCCCATCAGGCGGCCGCGACTCATACGCTCGGCAGCCTGATGGAAGTGAATTGCACCGGGCACTCGATCCTCGAACAGGCGAATGCATCCGTCGGTCGGGTCGAAGAAGTCGCAGGAACTGCCATGGAGCAGGCCGATCGGCTGGCCGGGTTACAGGAAGCCGGCGAAACCACAATAGGGCATCTTGATGATCTTCTCACTTCGGTCCGCGAATCTCAGGATCACGCACAGGATGTGATGAGCCGGATCGAGGAGACGACTTCTCAGCTCGACTCGCAAGAGGCCTCTGCTTCGAACACGCTGGGCGAGCTTTCGGCGGCCCACCAGGAGGCCCGGGGCATTGTCGAGCAGGTGGCGGATTCGAAGGCGCAGATCGAGCAGGCTGCTGAACGGGCAAACCAGACATCCCGACAATTGTCAAGCCTGACGTCCGCGAGCGAGACGATCGTACCGAAGCTTGCCGAGCTGGTTGCGTCGGCGGATCGCCTGCGAGAGACAATGATCGAAGCCACGACGCAGGCGAGTGAACGGGTCGAACAACTGGACGTGCGGGATGCGGAAGCCGGCCGGACGTTCCGCGAGCTGTCGGTGGCCCATGAGCAGACCCGGGGAATCGTCGAGCAGGTGGCGGATTCGAAGGTGCAGATCG
The DNA here is from genome assembly GCA_030622435.1 of Planctomycetota bacterium. Taxonomy (GTDB): domain Bacteria; phylum Planctomycetota; class Phycisphaerae; order UBA1845; family UBA1845. The sequence goes on along the minus strand of JAUXGE010000082.1, from coordinate 9,998 downwards.
AACAGGCTGCTGAACAGGCGAACGACACATGCCGGCAACTGTCAAACCTGACGTCCGAGAGCGAGACGGTCGTGCCGAAGCTTGCCGAGCTGGTCGAGTCGGCGGATCGCCTGTGTGAGACAATGATCGATGCCACGACGCGGGCGAGTGAACGGGTCGAACAACTGGACGCGCGGGATACGGAAGCCGCCCGAATGCTCCGCGAGCTCTCGGTGGTGGGCGACATGGGTCGCAAGCTCCTGGACCGGCTCGAGGAATCGAAGGGCACGCTGCAGGTGTTGACTGAAGGAGCTACGGCGCAGGTCGAAAGGCTCGAGACAGATGCAGCCGCCGCCGCGACGAGGGCGGATACCAGCGTCAAGAAACTGATTGAACATAATGACACAGCCGAGGCACTTTCAGAGAAGCTCGGAACGGCTTCGACGGATGCCGGGAAAGTCGTGACTGATCTCGCGCAACAAAACGATCGGGCGACGGAGCGGATATCCGCGATGGCGAAGCGCTGCGAACAGGTTGCCGGACTTACGGAACGACTGAAGTCCGTTTCGCGTCTGGTGGATGCGGCGAAGCAGGTCGAGATGTCGATCAAGACAAGCACCGAAACCGCTCAGTCGATTAGCGGTCAACTGGTCGAGGCCTCGAGTGCTGCCGGTGAGCAGAACGCGAACCTGCAACGGTCCGGCGCATTGGCGAATGAGGTGATTGCGACGTGTGAGCGGCTGACAAACGAGACCGGAACCGCGATGGAGCAGCTGACCGTGCAGCTCGAGGTTTCCCGCCACGCGATCGAGACCGGCCAGCCGATGATGAACGAGTACGTCACCCAGGTGAGCGAGCTCCAGCAGCAGATAGACGAGCTGCAGGGCAACGTTGGTATGATCGAGCGGAATCTGGCTGACGCCACGGCCAGGCCCGCACAGGTTGTAGCGGATGCTCAGACTCAGGCGGCTCAGCTCGAACGCGTATGTGCGGCCGTTCGGAAGGTGTTCAGCGGCCTGTCTCAGTCGAGCCTGGAAGTGAGGAAGCACGCAGCTGAATGCTCGCAGGCAACGCAGCAAGCTGACGAACGGCTTGCTCAGTTGGCGGAACAGACAGGTCGCTCCGGGCGCCTTCTCAACGAGTGGGTGGAAGAGGCCGTTAACGCCCAGGCCCGCCTGGAGCGCACATTGAAACGCTGCCCAACGATCTACGACACACATCCGGCAACCCCCGCTGCTCGAATGCCGGGTGGGTCGCGGCTTGCGGAGCGGATCGCCAACCGCAGCGCCGGCGGCGAGCTTTCGCATCTGAGCGCACCGCCGGCAGCCGAACGGCAACCTGTGGAGGAGGTCGTCCGGGCGACAGGCCGGACAGAGGACGTTTCGAAGCTGATTGCAGAGGCCCGTCGAGCCGTCGATGTTGCAAAGACCTGATCCGGTTGCATTGTCTACTGTGTCGGTGTGGCGGTGAGATTGCGAGAGAGCACCCTGCCCCACGGACAGGCGCCGGGTTGTGCCGTCGGCTGACTTCACCCCTGTTTTCCAATCCCGTCTCACGATTCCAGGGCGAAAAGAACGCACCGTGATGTCAGAGCGGCGTTCGACGGATCGGCGACTTCTTGAACCCTGTTCAAGGAGGGGTGCCACACGTCTCCACTGATTCGGTGAAGGCCTGTGGGTGTTTTTGACCCGACCCCGGGCCAACCCTACGATGACATTGGAGTGCGCGTCGGACGTGCACGCGTTTGATGACCGTTCGGATGCCATCGATGATCAAACTCGGCTCCAGAGCACGGATGAACACATCGCCGTCCGTCGCGTTCGCCGTCAGCCGTGCGGCAGTCATTGCCGGCCTGCTGGCGCTGCTTGCTGCCAGTTCGGTGGGCTTGGCAGGCACAGTGGGGACTCATGAAGAACCCGGGACAACTGGCACCGCTCCAGACGTGACGGCCGTCGAAACCCTCGTGGGTGGGGACAGGTCTCCAATCGTCACGGATGTGGACGTGGATGCAGCGGTCGACCGGGCCGTCGAGTTCCTCTGGTCCAGACAGCGTTACGATGGCACGTGGATCCGAGCAGAGTTCAAGAGCAAGTATCCGCTGGGCTTGACGGCCCTGGCTGCCTACACGCTGCGCATGGCCGGGACTCCTCCATCCGACCACCGTCTCGGGCGGGCGGCCAATGTGTTGATGGATCGCTCCGATGCGAGCACCGTTTTTGCCCGTTCATTCAGCTTGCTGTTTTGGTGTTCGATGTCGCCCGAACGATTCAGGCAGCCTATTGCCGACGACGTGCGGTTTCTCAAGCTTCACCAGCAGGAGGAAGGTGGTTGGAGTCATGGAACCGTATCGGGCAGCGAGAAGGAGCAGGCCCGGATCAACTATCCCGACACTCGCCTGGCTCTAGCGGCTCTGGCGGAGGCAGCGTCGGTTGGTGTGGACATCCCACCTAGAGTCTGGATCCAAGCGGAGCAGTGCTGGTTGGCCGGTCAGAATGACGACGGCGGGTGGGGGTATTGGGCGGGCGGCGATAACTCCGAACCCACCGCCGAATATGGTGGTTCCTACGGTATGGCGACGGGGGCCGGGATCGTGTCCCTGCAGGCGATCAGCGATCGGCTCTACCTGGACGCTGCGTCCCCCTTCAATGACCGACTCAAGGCTCGATGCGGCCAGGACGTGGAAGCGACTCGTGCCATCCGCGCAGCCGCGAAGCGAGGTCGGGAGTGGTGGAATACCCACTTCCGCGTCGACTCCGCGCCGATGCTGGATATTCAGTCACCGGATGACCCGCGTGACTCACACCCGACTGACTACCTTTTCGTTGCCGCCCGGGTCGGTTTGCTCTCGGGGGACAAGCGGTTCGGCGACCGCGAGTGGGCTCGTGAGATTTCGGCGCATCTCGTCCGAACACAGCAGGCAGACGGATCGTGGGGCAGTGTGCCTCAGACCTGCTTTGGCGTGCTTGCCTTGTGCACGGCACGGACGCCGGTGCTTATCAACAAACTCCGGTACGGTGAGGGTAACGAGTGGAACAACGACCCGCGCGATGCCGCGAACCTGACACAGTGGTTCAGCCGGGAGACGGACACGCCCTACACTTGGCAGATCGTCGATATCGAGTCCGGTGCGGCGGACCTCCATGATGCGCCCGTCCTGCTGATCACCGGTCATGACGCGCCGGAGTTCGACGAGTCGGAGCAATCGTTGCTCCGCGATTACGTCAACGGTGGTGGTACGATCCTGGCCGTGGCGTGCTGTTCACGGGAGTCCTTCGTGGAGGGTGGTCGCGCCCTGTTCGAGGGGATGTTTCCCCGTCTCTCGTGGGCTCCGTTGGCAAGGGATCACCCGGCTTGGACGCTGCATGACTCGGTCAGGCCCGGCGACGATTGCCTGGGTTTCGATGATACGTGTCGGACCGGGGTCTTTATGCTCACGAACGGCTCGTGCTGCGCATGGCAGCAGAACCTGATCAAGCAGCAGGCCCGGCACTTCGCATTGGGTGGCAACATCCTTCGATACGCGACGTTCGGGCAGCCGCTTCGAGGTAGACTTGCACGTTCCGCGGAACAAGCCGTATCCCATCCGCTTGGGACACTGACGATGGCGCGACTGCGTCACGGGGGTGACTGGTGGTTGGATCCGGACTCGCTCGAACACTTGTCGGGGGCGATGACGGCGAGCGTCGGGATTGGGATTGACGAGAGACCGCCGGTCGGCGCCGGCGAGCTTGGCGGATCCGGCGTCGACGCCCTGTGGGTAACCGGCCGGACCTTCGACGCGCCTTCTATTCAGGATCAGGCTCAACTCAGGAACTATCTGCTTTCGGGTGGAACGCTGATCGGATCGGCGTACTGTGGCGATGAGGCGTTCGATCGGTCGTTTCGGGCTTTCGGGGCGGAGATGTTCGGTCCCTTTGCGTGGGAAGTAGTTCGCCCTGACGATCCTATCCATACCGGAAAGATCGTGCCCGGGCTGAGCAGTCCGCTCGGTCGTGTTTCCTACCGCCCCCGTTTTCATGGACCGCTCAGAGCCCGCGTGGATCGACCTCTGCTGTACGGCATTCGGCATGGCGATCGCTGGCTGATCCTTTATTCGCCCGTCGATATCAACACCGGCGTGGCGCGTCAACCGTGCCTGGATTGCGTCGGGTACGGGTTGCGCGATGTGCAGGCCATTGCAGCAAACCTCTTCTTGTACGTGGCCACACAGAAACCGCCCCGGGAGTCCGCGGCCAGCCCCTCGAAAGGGCCTTGATGAAGCACCAGTGACACGTCAACATCTGATTGATGGGGCGTGTCTCGCTCGGCACGGGTGCCATGGCCAAGACCCAGCGAAGCCGGGCGCGGCCATGTTGGTCGCAGGCGGGTGGACCATGACTTCAGCCCGGATTATTTATAGCGCCAAGAGCGCCAAGAGCGCAGGGTAGTGCTGGAAAAGAAGTCATGGCAGAATCGGAGGTCGCCCCGTTTCGACAGTGTGTAAACCCCTTTGCCCATCGTGACTGCCACATCTCTTGTTTCTCTGCGATTTTCGCGTGCTCCGCGGTGAATAATGCGGGTTAGGGCGTGGCGATGGTCGATCAGCCGGCGAGCTACGTCTGTCGCGATCCTCGTGCAGAGGGCCCCGGTTCCACATCGCACAAGATATGCAGACCGCCGAGGCTGGCCCATCGATTGACCACTCTGCATCCGCCCGGACTTGGGCTTCGTCATTCACCGTGGCGATTCCACCGTGGTGAAGGCGACTCCAGAATGAGGCTGAACTCGGTGGGGGACGGCGGCGGTGTCTTCGCCCACCGTATCTTTTTGCTGCTTCCAAAATGCCACGAGCGGGTCGGCCCGTGTTTGATGCCTGTGCGGCGAACGTCTCTGAGAAGCCATTGCGCGGATCACTCATCCTGGGATTCGACCGCAGAGACGAAACCGAAATCCGCGAGGATCACGTACAGACACGGAATGACGAGCAGCACGAGCACCGTCGATGCAAGAAGCCCAAACACAATGCTGACCACCAGCGGGATGAGCACTTGGGCCTGAAGGCTCCTTTCAAACAGAAGCGGAAGCAGGCCCGCCATCGTCGTGAGCGACGTAATAATGATTGCGCGGAAACGCTGTCGGCTTGCTTGAGCCGCGGATACGTACACATCTTTCCCCGCTGCGCGCTGCATCTTCAGAAAGAGCACCAAGAGAATCGAGTCGTTCACTACAATGCCCGCGAGCGAAATGAAGCCGAGCATGCTCGGCGTGCTGATGTCGATCCCCAGCACAAGATGCCCACCGATGACGCCAATCAGGGCGAACGGGATGGCGGCCATGACAATCAGAGGCTCGACGTAACTGCGGAACTGAAAGCTCAGCAATACAAAGACCCCGATGACACCAATGAGCATTCCGCGCCGCATCGAAGCCTGCGTTATCGCGGCCTCCTTAGTCTCACCTTCAAACGAGACCGTGATGTCGGGGTAGCGCTTGTCCAGGTCGGGCAGAAAGTCATGCTCCAGTTGCGAAATCACCCTGACCGTGTTCGTCTGGCGCGAGTCAATGTCACCGTGCACGCTAACCGTGCGTTTGCCGTCCACGCGGGCGATTCGTGACCATCCCGTTGCGTTCTCGACCTCGGCAACGGCGGCCAATGGGATTTGCCGGCCATTCGGCAGAGTGCAGTGAAAGTAGTCCAGGTCCGCCAGGCTGTCTTGATCAGCGTGGTTCAACTGAACGTCGATTTCGTAGGGCTCTGAGCCGACCTGTATTTCGTCCGCGGTGGTGCCCTGAAAGGCGGCTCTAAGTTGGCGCGACACAGTGGCGGCGTCCAGCCCGAGTCCGAAAGCGCCTTCGCGCAGGCGCAGTCGTAACTCCGGCTTTCCCTGCCGCAGATCTTCGGCCAAGTTGTAAACGCCCTCGAAGTCGGCCAGCCAATCTTTCATCTCGACCGAAGCCGACTTGAGGCGTCCAAGATCAGGTGCTTGCAGCCGAATTTCGATGCCCCGGCCAGCCGGCCCCAGCGCCGGCTCCGCATACACGACGCTCAGCGCATCCGGCACCGGCCCGACCTTCTCGCGCCACACCTGCATGATGTCGTCGAGCCGTGCATCGCGCACTTCCGCAGCGAGCAGATCCGCGTACACCGTTGCGACGTGCGGGCCGGCCTCGAAGGCATCCTCATTGAAATTAAACTGCACATAGGTTGTCTTGACGAGATCCTGCCCATTCGGCTGATGAGGCGCGAACTCCGCGTTGACGTCGTCGAGCGCACCGGTAATCTGCTCGACGACGGCCTCGGTCTTCTCCAGCGGCGTACCCGGCGGCATGAGCACACGTGCCACGATTGCGTCCCCGTCCATTTCGGGAAACGCCTGGAACTTGACGACGCCACTGGCCAACAGTCCGACCGCCGTGAGAAACACGAGGATCACGGTGCCGAACCACAGGTACCGCCACTGAATCAGCACGTCGACCGTGCGGCCGAGTACCTTCTCACGCACCCACTCAATGGCGGAGTCGAAGTGCCGGCGGAAGCGGCCGCCTTGGCCCGGGTTGGTGTGGTGTAATGCGTGAGCCAGGTGGTTGGGCAGAATCATGAAGGCTTCCACCAGGCTCACCGACATAACGAGAATCAGCATGACCGGCACGACCAGCAACACTTTGCCGATATTCCCCGCCAGGAATGCCAACGGGCCAAGGACACAGATCGTTGTGAGGAATGACGAGATCACGCCGCCGGCGACTTCGCTGACTCCGTCGACGGCGGCCTGGAGTGCCGGCTTGCCCTTGGCCCGGTGCGTCGCGATGTTCTCGGCGATAACGATGCCGTCGTCCATCAGCAGGCCGAGGGCAAGCAGCAGCGCAACCATGGTCATCAGGTTGATCGTCAGATCAAGATGTGGCGCGAGGAAGAAAGCGCCGAAGAACGACACCGGCAGACTCATTACGACCCAGAACGACAGCCGCACGTTGAAGAACAGCCACATCGTCAGAAAGACAAGGAGCATTCCTTGCCAACCGTTGGTGATGAGCATCTGCAAACGGTCGCTGACGAGCGTGGACTGATCCCGCGTCACCTCGATCTCGACGCTGGGATAGTGTGCTCGCTCAACATCAAGAAACTGCTTCGCCGCGTTTGCGACTCCGATGGTGTCCTGGTTCTTCGTCTTTTCGACGTTCAGTACTGCCGCGCGGCGCCCGTTGAGCAGCACCTTGTCCTCGCCCAGCTCAAAGAGGTCTGTGACCCGGCCCAGGTCGCGCAGCCGCAACTCAGCGCCGCCCGGGGCCGCGATAAGAACCAGATCTTCCAGCTCCTGGACCGACGTTCGCTGATCGACAAACCGTACCAGTATGTCCTGCTCGCTTGTCTCCACCACGCCGGCAGGGAGATCCACGCTCTGGCGACTGATCACGTTGGCGACGTCGGCAACAGACAGATTGTGTCGCATGAGCGCATCGGCCGACAGTTCAACGCGGAACTGGTGGTCGGAGAACCCGGCGATAGTGACCATAGAGACTTCGGGCAACTCCTGGAGTCGGTCTTTGAGGCTCTCAGCGTAGGCCTTCAGGTTTGGCACCGTCATCGGGCCTGAAACAAGCACTGCCAACACCAGATCTGTCGTGTGTAACTCCGTGATGACCGGGTCTTCCACCTCTTCAGGGAAGTCGTCAATCGCCGCGACTTCCGTATCGATCTCGTCCTTGAAGGTGGTGAAGCCACCGTCCTCTTCCATCTCGACCGTGACGACACCCAGTCCCTCGCGGGCCTCACTGCGCAGCTCCTTGACGAAGCGTACACCGTCCAGGGCGTCCTCGACGCGTTGACAGACAACCTCTTCGACTTCTTCCGCCGTAGCTCCAGGATACGGAACGCGGATCTCAACCTCATCAGGCGTGTAGTCAGGAAACGTCTCGCGGCGCAGACTGCGAATACTGAGGATGCCACTGACCAGGAAGATCAGCATCAGCAGGTTGGCGGCGGTTGGGTGTTTGGCGAAATATCGGATCATCGTACACCCGTCCCGGCGCGCGCCTGCGATAGAATCGCGTCGCTGAGCGATTCATCTTCAACCGGATCGACGAGCATGCCCTCGATCGCCGGCGTGGGGTCGGAGACGACCACGCGATCGCCCGTTTCAAGTCCCCTCTCGAGGCACAGGAAATCCGACTGAGCGAAGAGAATCTCCACCGCGCGGCGTTGGAGACGGTTGTTGGCATCGATGACGTAGACATCGTCTTCATGCAGGGCCGCACGCGGGATGACGATGCGCTCCGGCAAAGGCTGGCCGCGCAATTCGACCTCACAGAAGGTACCCCTGACCAGTGGAGGCCGTTGCCCGGGTATCGCTCGTTCGTAAGGCTTATCTACAGACACAACGACTGACAGAGTGCGCGTGTCCGGGTCGATTCGCTCTCGAAGTCGAACGAAACGGGCAGGCCACTCGGCCGCGAAATCGCCTATGCGCATCCTGACTGTCACCTCGACGTCGAAGAGTTCACGTAGCCTATCCATGTCAGGGATGCCTCCGAGCTGCTCTCTTGCATCCGGCGGCAACAGGTTGCGGAGACGATCAATCGAGACTTGTGCGTCGACCTCGGTGGCTCCCGTACCATCGGCCTCAAACAGAAGCTCACCAGCTCTCAGGAACTGGCCCTTTTCGATTTGGACATCAGCCAAACGGCAGTCGAACGGAGCGTGGATGACGGTCTTTTGAAGATCGAGCCGCGCCTGCTCCAGGCGAGCATTCCTCACCGCCAACGACGCCTGCAACGTGCTGCGCTGCTTGGGAACAAGGTTGAGTGAGTTTTGCAGCGCCTGCACTTTCTGCTTTTGCGCAAGGTACGTGCGTTCCTCGTCGCGCACTTCGGTGGGCGCAGCGTCGTTGCGTGCTATAAGGTCACGAACACGATCAAGGTCGGCTTTGGCGAGTTGGAGGGACGATTCCTCAATCTCGAGCGACGCCCGACCGTTCTCCTCCTGCGTCGCCAACTCAGCCAGCGTCGCCTCGATCTCGGCAATCTCTGATTCGAGTTGCGAGGCCGCGAGTTCGTACTCCCGCGGATCGATCTTCAGTACCACCTCTCCTACCTTAATGAACGCACCAGCTTTTAGCTCCGTGTGAACCTCGACAACCCGGCCCTCCACCTCAGCGACGGCGCGCCAGACTTGCGCGGGCTTCGCCGTCCCGTAGCCGAGCACGCGAGGGACCACGTTCACCGGTTGTACCACGATAACGCGAAGCACCCGAGCTAGCTCCCCCGGCGTCTTCTTCTGAGGCTCGCGGCTGTGCAGCATGAGCCACGCGAAGATACCGGCCCCCAATAGCACCGGAGGGAGAATGAGCCACTTGCGGATACTCGCGGGGATCTTGAGTTTCATCGCCGGTTCCTCGGTACAGAACTTCTCACGGGAGACTGAATGAAGTACGGATTGTTGGCGTGACAGCCCACAGCGTCAAACGCCTGTCCTGCCCCACCGCTCTTGATATCTTACATGAAGGATGTTCTGTAAGATAACTCAAGCCGGCAGGGGTCCAACGAGGGAATCTTTGGGGCGCGTCGGGTGGCACATGGCTTCAGGGCGTGGGACTCGAATCGCTGGGTCCCCTATCTTTACCTCTGAAGAGGTGGGCCATCCGCGAGCGATCCCTCGAAAGAGCTTTGACGAAGCACCAGTGCATCGCCAACCTCAAATCTGTGGGTCTGTGTGCCACCGCTCTCGAGCAGTGTGTAACTTCGACCTGCGGATTGCCACTGCTCCGCGAGCGGCGTGGCCTCACGAGTAGAGTAGACCTGTTGAACGTCCGCACTGCTGACACAGCAGTGGTACACCACGTTCGGCCGCCACGGGGTCGGCCGCTACAGAGAACGGTGGGTGGCCCATGGCTTTAGGGGCTGTCGGTTTACTCACGGGGCCGGGAGGGGGATGTTTGCCCTCACCCCGGCTGATGCCGGTGGAAGATTGGCCCGCAAGAGTAACGTTTCTGTCTTGCGCCCGGTTTGGATCAGATCCAAGCCCTGGTTTCGGTGATCATCGC
>JAUXGE010000351.1 GCA_030622435.1 Planctomycetota bacterium | reverse complement strand
GATGATGACGAGGACTACCGGGCCTCGACGCGGACCCTTTTGGAGGGTGAGGGGTATGATGTCATCGAGGCGGCCGGCGGGCGCCAAGGGCTCCAGGCAGTGCGAGAGCATCGGCCGAACCTTGTCGTCCTCGATGTCATGATGGAGAGCATTGGCGAGGGGTACTCGGTCAACCAGGCGATCAAGTTCCATCCAGAGTATCGAGATATCGGGCCTATTCCGATCATAATGGTTTCTTCAGTGGAAATGGACCCGGCAGGCCTATACGACTGGATAGGGGACACGAGCCGGATCACACCGGATGCCTACCTGGCCAAGCCCCTCGACATTCCCGAATTCCTGGCCTGTGTCAAAAGGCTGCTCGCTCCGTCTTAGCGGGCCGTTATGGAGCCGAATCAGGCATTGGCGAGGTCTTCCGCTCGACAGCAGCGGCGTGGGTGAAGCCCCAGCGAACGCCTGTAGGATGCGGGGTCTCTCCGTTCCGGGTTGCCTCACCCCTTCCCAGCCCCATGATCCGGCGATCTCGGACCCGTCGAGCGGCTCCATCCGGGACATCAGCCGAAATCGGGGGTGCAAAGCGGAATCTGTGTCTTGACCCGGGCGCCATCTGCGATACGATAGTCTCTCTCGAGTTTAGACCGCATGACGGGTCGTGGTCCCACGGAAGCAGCGTTTGTTTCGACTCGACCGTGTCTGTCGGGTGATCAGTGTAAAGAGTTTGACAATGCAGGGTACTGTTAAGTGGTTCAATGACACCAAGGGGTTTGGTTTCATCACTCCATCGGACGGTGGGCCGGATGTCTTCGTCCACTACAGCGACATTCAGGGCGAGTCTTTCCGTTCGCTCCAAGAAGGGGCGCAAGTCGAGTTCGACGTGGCGGAAGGGCAGAAGGGACCCAAGGCGGCTAATGTCCGCCTGCTTGAAGGCTGAATCCCGGCTGGTCTGTCAGTTCGTAACGGTGCGGCCTCGGGCGTCAGTGCACGGTCAAGTTGAGGAGATGCGTTTCCGGTGTGAGCCGCCGGTGCTCTGTGGTTTTCGTCTGCGCCCTTCTCCCCGGACACCAAACTGGAGGTGGCGGATTCCCCGTTCCGGCAAGGTGGGTGATTTCTGCGCCGTCGCCGGGATTTCCGCTGTCGACACGCTGGAGCGAGTGCTGGAGACTGTGCCCCCCCCATGCCTTGATCGAGATCCCGCGGCGGATGCCGTTGCCACACGGCTGCCGAGTCCGTTATGGCAATCCGGGGAATCGACATCGACGATCGATCGGTGTGTTCAGGGTCGCCGTTACCCGACTTCGCGCTTCTGGAATGCAGCCACGGCAATGTTCAGGACTCCCGCGGTGATGAATAGGGCGTAGGCGGTGGTGTATGCCAGGTATTCGAGCGTGACCGAGGTTTTCTCCGTGCTGCTGTGCAACCCGTCGATTATCCAGAACGGACCCATGTTCGGCACCGTGCGGTATGCCACCGCGGCCCATACCGACCCGGCTCCGTGCTGTCCGAAAGCATAGTCCGAGATGATTCCGAGGCCGACGACCGCCGTGCAGATGATCAACGTGACCAGTTGCCCGAACCGTGTGGAAGCTGCCAGGGCCACGGCTGCGGTGATGAACACGACCAGCAACACCAGATATGCGGCGATCAGGACCTGCCCACCGAAATAGTTGCTTCCGAAGGGGATGAGATCCCAGTGTTCGTCGAACTTGCCCACGAGGAGGACGGATGCAGTCAGCAGTGGTGTGAAGACGGCGATGACCGTGGTCACGAAGTGCTTGCCATAGGCGTAGTTACGGAATGCCCCGACGATCAGGGCGATGCCGAGGCTCCCGAACCCAAACACCAGCACCGGGGCGTCCCAAGGATCCGAGCTGTTTTGCAGGACACCGTGGCGAACCGAAAGCAGAAACACCAGCGTCCCAAGGTAGAACGCCAGCAGCAACGCAGCCGCCAGCCCCGCGTATTTGCCCAAGACGAAGACGGGACGACCGATCGGCTTGGAAATGACGGTGAGGACCGTCTTGTTCTCGATCTCCCGGCTCATTACGCCAGCCGCACTGAAGGCGGACAAGAACAAACTACTCAGCAGCAGCGTAGAGAGACCCAGGTCAATAAGTAGCTTGTTGTCGTCGTCGAGCGTGAAAGCCGCCAGCGAGACGTTCAATATCATCAGGATCACGGTCGCCAACAGGATCACGGCATAGATAGGCTGCCGAATCGTCTCGACGAAAGTGTTGAGAGCAACGGTGTAGAAGCGTTGGAGCATCGGATTCCTGATGACCGATCGGACGAAGCCAACTCATGGATACCTTCGGCTGACGGCGGTTTGCGTCCGGAGGCTTCCCGGTTGGCACTCGACGCCGAACATTGTAAGCTCCGTGTTGAACCCGGCAAGCGGCGTCTATCCCTGCCGGGCGGACACTTGATGCGTACGCTTGTCCGGGGTTGCGAGTTCGATTCCGTGGGCGAGGTTTGATGGATAACACGTATGAGTGACGCCAAGGCACCCAGCGATACACGTGCACAACACGTGGCGCTGATCGGCTTCCTGCTCCAGCTAGCCGCCTTCTGCCTCATCCTCGGCATCTCGATCTGGTCCAAGTCGGATGCACTGGGCGCGCTGGCTCGATTCACGGTCATAGGCTTGCCGATCTGGCTCGTGCTCTATCTCATCCTGAATCAGATACGCCGGGTAGGTGTCGAGGCGTTGGAGACGGAGGAGATTCGCCGTGCCCAGGGTGTCGGAGAGGGGCAAGGCATCTTCGAGCTTGACGAGGAAGCGTTGCTGCTCGAGCAGAACCGACTGAGGTGGATGGGGCGGTGGCTGCTGCCTGCGTGCACGATAGTCGTGTTCCTGCTCCTGCTGGGTCCCAATGTTTTGCAGTGGGACTGGTCGCTTCAGGAAGTCTTCGACAAGGATGCTTTTCGGCACACGGACCAACCGACCTTGATGATGTGGTTCGTGGTCGCTGCCGGCTTCACGTGCTTCCTGTATTCACGTTACGCCCTGGCCGCAGCCTCGTCGCAGCCGGGCTGGCAACTCCTTCGCGCAGGGGCCGTCTGCATGCACGCGATGGCTCCGGTGTGTGTGGTGATGTTCCTGGCGTTGATGGCGACCAGAACCATCGAATGGGCCGAGCCCTTGGTTACCTATCTTGCCCGTCTTGCCCTGATCGTGCTCGGGTTGGAGTTCGCCTTGAACTTCATCCTCGATCTGTACAGGCCGCGGGCGCCAGGGGAGGTGACCAGACCGTCGTTTGACAGCCGTCTGCTCGGGATGGTCAGCGAGCCGGGCGGCATCGCCAAGTCGATTGCGGACGCAGCGAACTACCAGTTCGGTTTCCAGGTAAGCACGACATGGTTCTACCAACTCCTGCAACGTTGGTTCTTTCCCGTACTAGTGCTCGCGCTTTTAGCGGTTTTTCTGCTCACCGGTGTGGTGATCATAGATGCCGACGAACAGGCCGTGATCGAGAGATTCGGGCGATGCGTAACCGACCGGAGTTCAGTCCTGGATCCGGGAATCTACGTGAAGTGGCCTTATCCCATCGACATCGTCCGTCGCGTGCCGGTAAGGCGAATCCGTGAGCGGGTGGTGGGCGAGGCCACCAAGGAGAGCGCGGAGGGCGAAGGCAAAGCCATCATTTGGACTGAGCCCCATGAGTTCATTCCGGAGCTGATGCTGTTGGTTGCTGCCCCGGAGGTTGAAGCCTTATCGAATCAAGGGGAATCCACAGGCGGTGACGTGGTCAAGGAGGATGTTCGTGAGAGCGTTGCCGTGAGCTTGCTGCTGGTGGCGCTGACTATGGAGTACCGCGTCACGGATATCATCGACTATCTCTACCGGTATGAGGATCCGGAGTCGCTTCTCGATGCGATCGCTCACCGTCATCTCCAGGACTATGCGGCAAGCATCGACATCGATGCTTTCATGGGGCCTCGGCGGGAGGAACTGAATCGGGAGTTGAAGCGGCTGATCCAGGAACAGGTCGACGAACTCGAGATGGGAATCGAGCTGGCGTTCGTAGGCATGACCGGAGCTCATCCCACTCACAAGAACAATGTGGCCGCGGCGTTTCAAGACGTCATTTCGGCGCAGACGAACATGGCAGCGTCGATTCATGCGGCGGAGGGTGAGGCTCGGAGGATTCTGACTTCCGTGTCGGGAACCGTGACCCGTGCAAGGGCTCTGGATGAGGCCATTCAGCTTCAGAATCTAGCACCGGCGGATTCTCCACAGCTTGCAGAAGCCAGGCAGCGGGTCGAGGATCTCCTCGTCGGCAACCCGGCGAAGGGTATTGAACCCGCTGCGGGCGAGACAGCTACGATCATCGCGGATGCGCGGGGGGAGGCAAGCCAGTGGACCACGGACGTGGCAACGCGAGTGCGGGTGTTCGGAGCACAGGTTGCCGCATACCGGGCGGCGCCCAGATTATACAAGCAGCGCAAGATCCTCGAGGTGTACGAAGAAGGGCTCGACAACATTCGCAAGTACTTGATCGTCGGTGATCCGTCGATGGTGCTGATCGAGTATGAGCCTTTCAAGGAAGCCGGACTGGATCAGGTCCTCACGGAGAGTCTGGGCAAGTAGCGCACCGAGCGCTGACTGCAGCGGAGTAATCGTGGACGGGCGTGACTGTGGAGGTTTGTTTTTCCTTGTCGTGTTCGTGAGTGTTGGATGTACGGTCCATCATGCGGAATGTAATGGAACAGTAGCGGGATCGTTGGGAGTGATTCGCTGATGAAGAATCTTGGCACTATCGTGTCCGCGGTGATTCTCGCCGTCGTGCTTCTGTTGTACATGTGCACGTTCCAGGTGCGATTCACCGAGGTGGCGATCGTCAAGACCTGGGGTGAGCCGGCGGAGGATGCGATC
>JAUXGE010000123.1 GCA_030622435.1 Planctomycetota bacterium | reverse complement strand
GAGCGACGGCCGATAGGGTCCCGAGCCGCAGGCCTTGACAGAATCTGCTCGCTAACTCCTTGTAGGGACCTACCTTACGTTCCCATCGATTCGGAGCAACTTTTTGGGAGGAGAGCCTGATTTTTGTTGTTTTGCTTTTGTTGTTTTGACGTTTTGACTTTTCGACGTTTCGACGTTTATGTAGTGCTATGCAGCAGCCGTCACAGATAGACCATCTGGGCATCGCCGTGCACTCCATCGAGGAGGCGAGCCGGCTTTATCGCGACGTGCTCGGACTGGAGGTAGTCGGAACCGAGGCGATCCCGGACCAGAAGGTGCGTGTTGTCTGGTTTCGGTTGGGCGAGATCCAGATCGAGTTGCTGGAACCGACGTCCGACGACAGCCCGATCGCGCGATTCCTGGAGAAGCGCGGGCCGGGCTTGCACCATATCGCCTACCGTGTCGACGATCTCCCTGCCACCCTGGCGGCCCTCGAAGTAGCCGGCGTGAGGCTCATAGACAAGTCGCCCCGCGACGGCGCGCACGGGATGAAGATCGCCTTTGCCCACCCGGCAGGCACCAGCGGCGTGCTCACCGAGTTCTGCCAACCTCCCCGATAGACCAACGTCCGATCAAGAGCCCATTTCGCCGATTCCACAGGCTTCCGGCCGGTGAGAATGTGTGGCACCGGCTTCCAGCCGGTGAGAATGAGCGTTCGGGGTCGGCACCTCACCATGTTCCGTCCGCACTGCCCCAACGTCTGAATAGGCCGCCCGACCGTGCTGAATTCTCCTGGACCACTCGACCGTGGCCGCCGATGGGATTGCGGGAAGGGAATTCCCTGAGTCAACGTCCTAGAATCCTTTGCCATGCTGGATGCCTGCGGTAGAGTCGAGGTTGCTCGTCATGAGAGCTTTGCACCGGGGGAGTTCCCCGCGCACTGGCACGACACCGCCTACGACCTCCACACCAACGCCTGGCCCACGCCGTGGGAGGGGCAACTCGACCGCGACCGCTTCATCGCCGAATTGAACAGCGACCATGTCGATGCGCTGTTCAGCACGGAAGGCGATGGAGTAAGCGGCGTCCTGCTGGCCTACGTCAAGTGGAAAGCGACCGAGAACTTCTACGTGAGCCGCGATGAGTTATCGTATCCGGCTCGCAAATCGCTTCCGTCCGCTCCACCGGCCGCCTACGTCTGTGCGTACGAGATCACGGCCACACCCGACCGCACATGGCGCGGACTGGGTCGAAAGTTGTTGACCGAGGCCATGAAACGCTGGGAACGCGATCATCAAGAGGCCGTTTTCTGCACGTATTCTCCCAAACGCGGATTGACGACGACGCTCCGGCAGTTGGCAAAGAGCGAGCAGCACTGCCGACCAGCGCTCGAGGCTTTTGCTCACCGTACCGGGGCAGCCGCAGCGCGCCACATCGACGCTTGGATCGATCGGCTCGAACAACCGTTGGACGTGTTTATTCGCAATGAGATCGTGCCCACTCCCGACGACCGGATGATGGAGCATCTGCTCGAGCTGAGCGAGCGACACGGCTGTGAAGTGATCGACGGTGTGGTGGCCGCCATGGGAATCGCCTACAATTTCGTCCTGCGGGCTCGCAGTGGATACCCCGTGTGTGGACCGGCCGCCTTCCATCGGGCGCTTGGGGCCGAGCATTGGCGGCAGTACGCCGCCAGCGCGAAGAACTGCGCCGACGCGTTGGGACTGGTCGATCACTGGCGTTACAGTCACGACCCGGACCGCCGCGACGAGTGCGCTCGCTGTTTCAAGACCTACCGCACCGCCTCCGCTGATCCCTCGGCCGCACCGGACGATCTTATCGTTCTGGCATGAAGGTGATTTCGGCTTGTCAGAGATTCTCGAGGCGCTGTTCTTTGTCGTAGGTCTGCAGGGCTTCGACCAGATCGTCCATATCGCCCTGGATAATTCGATCCAGGCTGTAGAGGTCCAGATGGATGCGGTGGTCGGTCACGCGGTTCTGCGGGAAGTTGTACGTCCGGATGCGCTGCGAGCGGTCGCCGCTACCGATCATGGTCTTTCGGGTGCTGTCACGCTCGGCGGTGCTGGCTCTGTGGAGGTGATCGTAGAGTCGGGTCATCAGGATGCGGCGGCCTTTGGCGCGATTCTTGTGCTGGCTCTTCTCGTCACGCATTGACACGGTGATGCCCGTCTCCTTGTGGACAAGCCGGATCGCTGATGACACCTTGTTGACATTTTGACCGCCTGGACCACCCGAACGCGAGACAAACTCCTCAACGTCCGTGTCCCAGTTGATGCTGATGTTGATCTCCTCCGGCTCAGGTAACACGGCGACGGTCGCGGCTGAGGTGTGAATCCGCCCCTGGGATTCCGTCACGGGGACGCGCTGGACCCTATGCCCGCCGCCCTCGTATCCGAGCACTCTAAATACCTCCAGTCCCTTGACGTTCAGCACGACCTCCTTGAAACCGCCCATTTCCGACCCGCTCTGATCGAGTACCTCGACGGAGAAGCCCTTCTTTTCGCTGAAGTGGACGTACATGTTGAACAGGTCGCGGGCGAACAGGGCCGCCTCGGCACCACCCGTGCCGGCGCGAATCTCGAGAATAACCGAGTTGATCGCGGCATCATCGTCAGTGACGATCAGCGCCTTGAGCGACTCGAGCAACTCATCGTGCCGAGCGCGGAGTGAGTCGATCTCGGTCTCGGCCATTTCTCGCAGCTCGGCGTCCTGGGATCGGTCAGAGACAATCGTCCGGGCGTCCTCGAGCTCGGTTCGGACCTGACGGAACGTCTTGAACGGATAGATGAGGCGGCGTAACCGGCCGACCTCTTTGGTGATACCGATGCTCCGGTTCGGATCGGAGGCTATGACCGGATCGGAGAGCTGCTCGTTGAGCTGGTCGTATCGACTCTGCAGCTCCTCGAATTTGAGGATCAATCTGTCATTGACTTCCTGGGCCATGGCTTGGCGAACTCCCAGCTTGAAGTGGAGGCTTCTTATCTGCGCCCGAGTGCCTGCTCAGTCATACCGTACAGAAAAGAACCACGCGCGCCGCCGCGAACGGTGGGCAAGCGTGGTGCCGGTGTTGAGCCGGGGCTAAGCTAACGGCGTTTGACTTTCGCCTTCTTCTTGTCCGGGGTCTTGAAGTAGTCGCTTCCGAACTTCTTGGTGAATCGGTCGACCCGCCCGAGGGTATCGACGAACTTCTGTGATCCACCCTGGAAGAACGGGTGACAGGCGGAGCAGATCTCGATTTTGATCTCGGGGACGGTGCTCCGCGTCTGCCACGTCTCGCCGCAACCGCAGCGAACCGTGCAATCGACGTACTTGGGATGGATATCTTTCTTCATGGCAACCTGCCTGGCCTGTGGCCGTTCGAACATTCGAGCCCCGAATTATACTCCCTGTATGGATCCGATCAACCCCCCACTTCCCCCAATCTGCCGAAGGGGGTCCGTGACAGAATCGGCGGATCCACGTTTCGCAAAGTGGGATCGCCGATTCCGACCGGAAACACCCATTTCGCAGGTGCGACTGGCCGAATACCTCACGGTCGGGGCTCTGATCGAGCAACCATATCCCGCCGGAAGTACCATGGACCCGGCCTAACCCGCCGACCGGTGTTCGGTCTCGGACGAGGTGAGGCTCATGCGGCTTTCCCGTTACGAGGGATTCGGGTACTGTAGGTGCGGCGGTCGAGCACGACGGCCTGGGCCGGCCGGTGTGTACAGAGGGACGGGAATCCCCCGGATCGCCGTGGTATGGAATGGCAAGGAGTCATTAAGGCGGATCTCGATTCTGTGCCACGGGGTATGGGCATCGGATGGTCAACGTCGGAACTTGGGCTTGGCTCGAGAGAGGCGACGTAAGGGTGTGGAGGCCAAGTCGCCCCGCTTGGTTTGGACACAAGGTCCGGACGCGCCAACCGGAGATGGAACATCATGAAAACGCGCGAAGTTGCTGCCTGGATGCGGGTGGAGCATGAGAAGGTTCAGGATCTGGCTAATATCCTCCGAGAGAATGTGGCCGTCGTCCCACGAGCGAATCTGGCGGTTTGGATCGAGGATGTGCAGTCTCGGTTCGAGCATTTTCGCGCTCATCTGATCAAGCACCAAGCACTGGAGGAACACGACGGGTACTTGGCAACGGTCGTGGAACGACGTCCAGCTCTCTCCCCGGAGGTGGATCGCCTTCAGCATGAGCATCGCGAGTTGTCTCGGGTCATGAACGGAATTCACGAGGCAGTCAAGGCACTTGCACCCCAAGACCGTCTGCTGGTTCGGGATTGCTGTAACCGGATCGAGTCTCTGCTTTGCTACATCGAACGCCACGACGAACTGGAGAACAACCTCGTAACCTTTGCGTTCACGCAGGATCTCGGCGAAAATCACTGATCAGGTTCTTTGTTCACCGTTGATTCTGGGCGGGCATCATAATCGGGCTTGCCCTCATCCTTCGGAGTATCACCCACCCGGATTGCGTTCGCGCAACCGAAGAAGGCGTTTCAGCGGGGAGGGGAGTCTGCGAGGATAGTATTGTAGGCTTTGGCATAGGAAGCATAGGTCTGATCTATGTGCCATGACTTCGTCACTTCCTGTCGTGCGGCATCTCCGAGACGTCCTGCGAGACTCTGATCAGTGCCGCCCCCGTTCCCGCCGCGCCGATCGGACAGGAGACTCTGCGTCGCGTCGGCAAGAGCATCGGCGTCACCATAGGGCACCAGGAGTCCCGTCCGCTCGTGTTGGATCAGGTCGCGGCAGCCTGGAACGTCCGTAGTCACGACGGGGCAGCCGGCCGCCATCGCCTCGAGCAGTGCGTTGGGGAGTCCTTCCGTTCGTGAGGGGAAGGCGAACACGTCGGCCGCTTCGAGCAACTCGGGAACGTCATTGCGACTGCCGAGCAGATGAACACGGCCGACCATACTCAGCGTGTCGATCAGCCGGACCAGGTGATCGTGTAAGGGACCGTCACCTGCAAGCAGGAGATGCGCGTCCGTTTTCTTCGCCGTTTCGGTGAATGCTCGGATGAGCGTGTCGAGCCCTTTCACCGGATCGAGTCTTCCAACCCACAACACGATAGGGGCATCTGGAGGGACGCCGAGCACCGACCGGTCGGTAGGTTCTGCTTTCAGCGCCGGCTCCGGATCGATGCCACCCGGAACCAGACACAGGCGCTCGAGAGGGATCTTCGCATGCCTGTGGAGGTGCTCGATCACCGACGGTGAGTTGCCGATCGTGAAGCGGCAGCCTTGATGGGTGAAGCGATCGACGAGGAGGTGCCATCTCCGTTCGACCTCGACCGTCTGAATCTCGCAGATGACGCGATTCGTGGGAAACCCGGCATGGCGTGCAGCCTCTCGGGCGGCCACATTCGCATGGAAAAGGAGGGCGTGCACTATGTCGGGCTTGGAGCCCATGATGATCCGGGCGAGCCGTCCGATCACGCGAACATCCCAGCCGCCCCGGCCTTCGCAGCCGGTTACTTCGATGCCGTCGTCGCGCAGCATGCCGGCCACCGGGCCGAGTTCGCCGAGGGAGACGACGCGGCACCCGAAGCCACGCTCGCACATCGCGCACACGAGACGGTGAAGATGTAGAGGTACGCCCCCGAGCTTCAGGTCGGTGATGACGTACAGGATTTCGCCCGCGCTATGGCTCACGGTTGTCACACTCTGCTGTTGGGTGGCCCATGGCTTTAGCCGTGGGGGACGCGAATCGTCGTGGTTCCAGCCCCTGAAGAGGCGGACCACTCATCCGCGGGCAACTTCTCGACGCAGCCTTCTTGGAGCACCAGTGAAGCGATTCACGCAGTTCGCATCTTATCCGAGCCGCGACCGTGAGGGAGCGTTCTTCCGCAACAACGAAAACAACCGTTTTCCGCTCTCTGACGGTCGCGGCTCGGTTCAGACCGTTCCATCAAACAACGTGCGACACAGCACTCGTTCTGACACGCATGAGCGATGGATCCCGTAACGAGACGAAGCTCCGCCATGCTATCGCCACATAAGCATGCCCGCGCCCGACTGCATCGGACTTGGGCACCCATCAACTCAGCGGCGACAGAGCACTAGAGGTCTGCCGCCCTCAGTAGTCCTTCCGTGCGAAGATCCACATTGCCCAGAGCACGATGACGATCTCGAACAGCAACGAGGAACCGATGGAGTAGAGCTGGCTCTTGCTAATCTCCCGTTCCTCGACCTTGCGCGCACGGTCCAGATCCTCGCGGTCCAGGTCGGACGCGGTTGCCGTATCGAAGAAAGGAACGGCGTCGATGCTTGCACCTGCTCGGGACCATCGAGCAGCCAGGTACGGGAAGTCGCCGGTCTTGGGCGGGATCCAGCTGGCCACGCGGACGGCCGTATAGAGCGTGCGCCGTTCCTTCAGCTCGGGGAACTCATCGAACACGACGGGCGCCTGGTGAATCAGCGCAAACGCGACCCAGGCCAGTAGTGTCAGAAGGATTGCGGCTACGGAACTGCGTGTCTTGACAGCCACGAGAACGGACACGCAGTACAAATAGCTGAACAGAAGGACGAGCAGGACGATGCAGAACAGGTAGCCGGGCACCCAAACGCCCCAACGCAGCCCCATTATCAGAAATGTCAGGCCGAAGAAGAACGCACCCTGCAGGACGACAAAGACCATCGTTGCGAGATACTTGTAGAGGAAGAGCCTGGGGCGGCTGATGGGCTTGGCCAGAACGACATCGAGTGCGCCGCGTTCCATGAACGCCGGGAACGCACCGGCCGTTGCGATGATCATGAGCGTGATGCCGATCCACCCCATCACAGTGTTGGCCAGCAGATAAACGACGAATCCGACGAGGTTCGCCCGCCCATAGTCCATGAGGGGGTTGAACCGTTCCGTTTCCGTCGACCACATGCCGAAGAACAGACTGACGCTATCGCCGTGAAAACCGACACTGAGCATGGCGAGAGCGACGAGGGCGGTGACGCCGACGAGGACCCAGAAGATCTTCCGGTCGATCGACTCGCGAAAGCTGTCAACGATCAGCGCCCAGAATTGCATGCGTTTCGCATCCCACCATCAATCATCGTGTTACTCCCGCGCCGGCCGAAACAGAAGTACGCCCGAGCCCGTCACAAACCGGCGACGTCCTGATCACTGCACCGGTCTGGCCATCGGTGTCGGCGGACCGGTCGTTGACTGGTCCTTCAATACTTGAACGAGAATATCCTCCAGGCTGAAGCGGTGGGGCTGGACCGATTCGATCACGAGCCCGGCCCCGCGTAGCACATCTATGGCCGCGTTGACCCTGGCTGTGTCGTGCCCGGGGAGGGTCAACAAGTTTGCGTCCACGGACGCGCCCAGAGCCTTTACCTTGTCCTTGACCGTCCCGGCGTCGGTCGCACATGTAATCCGGTACTCGACGGTTTCCTCCGTCAGTTCGTCCAATGTTCCTTGTCTGGCGACGAGCCCATCAACGAGAATGGCTACGCGGTCGCACACCATCTCGAGCTCGCTGAGCAGATGCGAGTTGAGGAAGACGGTCCGCCCATCGCGTTTGAGCTCGAGGAGCAGTTCGCGGACGTCGCGGCGTCCGACCGGATCGAGTCCGTCGGTCGGCTCATCGAGCACAACCAGCTCCGGATCGTTCATGAGCGCCTGCGCGATGCCCAGCCGCTGGAGCATACCTTTGGAGTACTTGTCAATTCGCATCCCGGCCCATTCCGCCATTCCAACGCGGTTGAGCAGGTCGTCTGCTGTGTCTTTGCGCCGGCTCCTCGGCACCTTTGCCAGGGCGGCGTAATAGTGGAGGAGCCGTTCGCCGGTCAGGTACCTCGGGAATCGGTGGGCCTCGGGTAGATAGCCGATACGAGCGAGCTTGCCGCGATGGCCCAGCGGGCGTCCCAGGAGTGTGCCGAAGGCGTTGTTGGGCCGCACCACGGTCATCATGATCTTGACGAGTGTGGTCTTCCCCGCGCCGTTGGGTCCCAGAAGACCGAAGATTTCACCTCGGCCTACCTGGATGTTCACGCCGCGTAGAGCCTGGATCGTCTTGGCGTACGTCTTGCGCACGTCTATCAGGTCGACCGCCCAGTTGGTCATTTCCGTTATGCCGACCATAGCGATCCTCGACGCCGCACGAGGTCGTCAGCGACTTCGGGTGCCGAGGCGTCCGGTCTCAGATCAATCCAATCGGTTTCTCTAAACCGCTTGAACCAGGTCCGCTGCGCCTTGGCGAACCGGCGTGTGTTGATTTTGATCATTTCAACCGCATCCGCAAGGGAGATGTCGCCCGTTAGATGCCGGATGATCTCGGCGTAGCCCAACGCCTGACGTGCGGCCGTGCTCAAGGGCTCCGGCTCCGCGAGCAGCGATCGAACTTCCTCGACGAGCCCGTTGTCTACCATTTGCATCGCGCGGAGATTAGTTTGACGGTTCTGGTCGGCAAGCTCGCGGCGTAACCCGATCAGGACGTGCTCGTGGCGGACGCGATCCCGATCCCATTGGGCCTGCAGGGAGCTGATGGGTCGACCGGTCAACTCGAAGACCTCCAGCGCGCGAACGATGCGGCGCAGGTCATTGGGGTGGATTCGCTCGGCCGCCTCGGGATCGATCTCTCGCAGCCTGTCGTGCAGAGCCGCCGAGCCCTGCGACTCGGCCTCGACCTCGAGACGAGCCCGGATTGCCGGATCGGCTCCCGGCCCCTCGAACAAGCCCTCGGTCAGGGCCTTGAGATAAAGCGGTGTGCCGCCGACAACGAAGATCGGCCTGCCGCGAGTCTGGATATCGGCGATGGCTTGCTCGGCGCACTCGACGTATCGGGCGACGGAGAACTCCTCTGAGGGTTCGACGATGTCGATGGCGTGATGGGGAATCTCGCGCCGGATGCCAGGAGGCGGCTTGGCCGTCCCGATGTCCATCCGGCGGTAGACCTTCATCGAGTCGAGACTGACGATCTCGCCACGGGTGCGACGCGCCAGCTCCCGGCCGAGCGAACCCTTGCCGGACCCGGTGCAGCCGATGATGAAGGTCAGTGGCCGTGGCATCGCTTCAACAAGGTCGGTGCTCCACCGCAGTCACCGGCTGTAAACTCCCGGACGAGACCGGCCGGCCCCCTCTATCCATGGCGGTGCTGTGCTGGATCATTTCGCCCATCCGTCAGGAATGGGCGCCGAAGCACTAAGCCAGCACCACGCGCTTGACCTCGGGGATCTGGTCTTTTAGCTGGCGTTCGATCCCCATACTGAGGGTCATGGACGCTGAGGGGCAGCCCATGCAGGCCCCCTGTAGGCGCACGCTGACGACGCCGTCAGCATCGATATCGACGAACTCGATGTCGCCGCCGTCGCTCTGCAGCATTGGTCTGAGGGTATCAATCACGGCCGCTACTCGTTCACGCAGCGGTTTGTTTGCCTGGCAGCCACAGTCCGATTCACAGCCCATCGGTGCTATCTCCAAGGAAGAGGATGTCGGTCGGAATCGTCCGGTACGCCCGATAACGACCCCGGAACCGACGATCACGCGCACAGCCAACGCCCTCCTCACCACACCGTCCCACGAGTTTGGCCCTTGGCGAGTGGCTGAAAGGGCCTTCTGCATCTCGCCCGAACGGAGTGAGCGAAGGAACGCCCGATACAGTGTAGGTCCCGGACGGCGTGTATACAAGCCGCCGGAGCCTGATTGGACGATCAAGCCGGGGTAAAGTCGGCTCGAACCCGCGCGCCGCTTGACATGCCGCCGGTGTTGCCGCAAGCTTCCGCACTGCAAACCGCCCGGCGAGTTCGCTGTCGACCCTCCGGTTCCGCGATCGCATGACTGATCAGCCATGTATCGTGGTGCAGAATCGCGTTGATTTGAGGGTTTCAGCGGTTTGATCGAGGCGGTTCGGACATGGTGCCGTGATCCGCGGTGGATGTCCGTCAACGAATGAGGTTAAAACGATTCGGGGTGAGAGGAAACGCATGTTGAAGTCAGCCGGACGGTGCTTGGTCTGGTTCTGCTTGCCGGTCGCGATGGTCGCGTGTGCTGCGAGCGCTCAGGAGCCGGGTCCGGAAGACGAGATGATCGACCAGATTCGTAAGCTCGAGCAGATCGGAGCTACGGACCAGGAGCGTATTCGCCGTGGTTGGGTCGATAAGCAAGTCGAGAAATACACGGACTTTGCGGCGTTCAGGAAGCGGTTTCGGGATCAGTATACGAATGCAGGAAACTCGCCGCAGTTCATGAGCCAGTTCGCGGCACAGACGGCCACAGTGGTGGCGACGAATTTCGGCAAGTCTGATCTGCGACCCGAGGTGGCGTGGGGCCTTGCGCAAGTGCTCCTGGACATGAACCGCGCTGAGACGCGCCCGGGATTGATCGCCTGTTTGAAATCCTCGGACGCACGAGCACGATATTTGTGTGCAAAGGGGCTCATCGGGCAAAAGACATCCATAGCCGCAGCTGCAACGTCACTGCAGGAGGCGGTTCAGGCGCTTCGTGAGGCCGGACTGGTTGAATCGGATCCCGTCGTGCTGGAACGGATTTATGAGGCGTTGGCGATTCCCGGACAGGCTGCAGCCGTCTTCGATGCGTATTTGGCGGTGTTCGACAAGCGGCTCGAGACCCGCCGGCGGGATGCGATCAGCGAGGACGGTGCCGAGATTGATGCCCTCGAGTTCTTTCGGACGCCGGGTGTGGCGGGCTCTCTGACTGCGGACCAGAAAACGCAACTGGTCTCGAGACTTGCCGTTTTCCTTCGGATGGACGCCGAGCGATACCAGGAACCGAGTCTGCGTTTCAACGAGATCGACAAGGTCGAGCGTATGCTGGACAGCGAGGAAGAGGTCCTGGTTCTTCTGGTTGGATCATCCGGTGGTGACGTCCGAGGTGCGCTGTCCGCCGGCGCACGGCAGAACAAAGGCGCGGTTCTAGAGCAGGCGTATCGATGGGTGGGTCACCCGGACCAGAACACGCGAGGTGCGTTGAATGACGCGCCGTGGAACGTGTCTGTCGGGGCTCCCTGACTGGGTTTAGCAACCTTCCATCCACGTTTCCGGAAACCGGATGATCCGCAACGCCCTTATTATCTGCGGCGTCATTCTCCTTGTTGTACTTTCGATTTATACATCCGGCTCCAGTGAGCCGCGCGCCGATCTGGCGTATGTCAACCCATCGGGCATTCACACCCTCGACCCCGCCCGGATGAGCTGGACGCAGGACTTCCGTGTCGCGCTGAATCTCTGGGAGGGGCTGACTGCATGGGACCCCGAAACGTTGGAGCCGGTAGGAGCGTCGGCGAAGTTTCCCCCGGATATCTCGCAAGACGGTCTGACATATGTGTTCACGATTGTCGAGGATGCCCGGTGGTCCAACGGTGATCCGGTGTGTGCGCGCGACTTCGTGCGCGGCTGGCGACGAGGTCTGGAACCCGGCACGGCCACAGACTACACGTTCCTCCTGACCGACAACATCGAGGGCGCGGCGGACTATGTTCGTTGGCGACGAGATGCCGTCGGCGTGCTTACGGCGCTGAAGCGTCTGCGTGATGGATGGGAGGTGAGTGTCGATCAGGCCAGAGCGATAGCCCGAAGCAGCGTTTTCAGGCAACTACAGGCCACGGTCGGGGATGAATTGTCTTCTCCATCGGAGGATGTGGAGTCGGGGGAATCAAGCGACCGGGCGTGGGTGTACTTCGCAGAAGGGATGCCTGGAATGCGCGTCGATTGGGGCGACCTGTACGATCGCGCGTTCCAGAGGCACATTTCCGAGTTTGACCGCCGGTTCGAGCCG
>JAUXGE010000418.1 GCA_030622435.1 Planctomycetota bacterium | reverse complement strand
TGTTGGCCAAGCGTCTCACCGACATACCGGGCAGCAGCGCGTACTTCCTTCGCGGCTACGTGACCTATTCAAACGAGGCCAAGAGCAATCTTCTGGGCGTTCCGGAGGACTTGATTGCCGAGCATGGTGCAGTCAGTGAACCTGTGGCAAGGGCGATGGTGTCCGGTTGCAGGACAATGTCAAAGGCGGAAATCGCTCTGGCCACTACTGGTATCGCCGGTCCGGAGGGTGGAGACCCGCCTGACAAGCCGGTGGGTCTGGTGTATGTCGGACTGGCTTCCCCTGCGGGTGTGGAGGTGAGGCGGCTGTTGCTGGGAGAGCATCTGTCGCGCGAGGGCATCCGCGACCGGGCGTGCAGTGCGGTGCTGAACCTGCTCCGGCTCAGTCTCGTGAAAGCTGGTTGAGTGTAGGGGTAACTCAGTACGCAGTCCTCAGCGGTGTTGTTCTGGTTCATGCCACCGGGGATTGTGCCGGTGCGGCTTGTTGGTTGGACCGGCGGGGGTGCGTCCCATTTTGGGTGGCATGGGCAAGCGGAAGGTGCGATACACGCCCCGCGCTGACGCACTCTCGGGCCGCAAGAGCCCGCTTGCAGGCATGAAACGGAGCTTGCCCGTGTTACGCCACTGCGGCAGACAGCCGCCCCGAGCACGGGCAAGGACCGCCCCCAAAACACTCTTTGGCACTCGGAATTGCCTGCGTAGGCGGCCCTTGCCCATGCCACCCTCCTCGGATTCGCCACCCGATTTGGGATGCATCCGATCGGCGTTGGCATTCCCAAAATCGCTTGTTGTGGCACTGGTATTGCAGGTTGTTCGCCGACTCCTTAGAATCCGCGGAGTCAGTCGATGGTTTCGCGGATCGGCGGCGCGGCGCGGCGTACTCGGTTCGCAGGTAGACCGCAATTAGGTTCTTGGCTCCATGCAAGATAACACGGGTCGCACCGGTTACTTCCTCAACATCTGGAGGACGGTTTACACAATTCTGGTCGGCATGCGTGTCTCACTGAAGTACTGCTTCGGGAAGACCGTGACCGTGCAATACCCGGACGTCCCGCCGGTTCTTCAACCGAGATATCGCGGTTTTCACTACTACGAGATCGAGCGATGTATCGCGTGCGATCAGTGTGCGCGGGCGTGCCCGGTTGACTGCATCTACATCGAGAAAACGGCGCCTCGCAAAGTCGACAAGGAGAAGGGTGTTGCCGTTGGCGGCGCCATGGAACGGTACGCGATCGATTATGCGAAGTGCCTGTTCTGTGGCCTGTGCTGTGAAACCTGTCCGACGTCATGCTTGCACATGGGCAACATTCACGACATGTCGGCCTACACGCGCGAGGACATGATCGTCGAGTTCGCCGAACTCGCCCGGGAGGGGTGGCAAACTCCCCAGCCGCTTTGGATGGAGAAGGAGCACGTCGGGGATTGGGCCAGCAAGAGGCAGCAGGATTGGCGGGAGTTTGCGTTTTCCAACGACAACTTGAGCGGTGACCCGGTTGCCCGCAGACAGGCGATGCTAGACGCGCTCGATCCGGAAAAGATGGCCGTCAAGAAGGTCAAGAAGGAAACGAAGAAGGACTCGGAATAGTGACCGGGAAGCCGACCCGGTCGGAGAGACCGTCGTGACATCGATGTTTGTAGCCGCCGATTCGATAGCTGGTTTGCTCCCAATGGTCGGGGCGCCGGCGGTCCACCAGGACACGAATGTCGAGCTGGTGTTCGGATTGGCGCTGTTCATGGTGGCTGGGCTCGTAGTCGGTGTGGGAGGTTTGACTGCGGGTCGGCTCGGCCGCCCGACAAGACCTCACCCCGTGAAGGGTGCTCCGTACGAGTGTGGCGAGCCCGCGATCGGCGACAGCTGGGTACAGTTCGATCTCCGTTTCTACACGGTGGCGTTGGTCTTCATCGTGTTCGACGTGGAGATAGCGTTGCTCTGGCCTTGGGCGGTGGTTTTCCAGGACATGGGGGCTCCGGCGTTCTGGGCTTTTGCGGTGTTTTTCATGCTGATTGCGATCCCGTTTTTGTATGAATGGCATTCGGGTTATCTGGACTGGGTACGTGCGAGCTCGGACCATTCACGACCCTCGATTCTGGCATCCGGCGAGGTTTCCGGATCGACTTCCGGCGAGGAGGCCGGAGGCGAGGGTGCGACGGCGGCGACAACAGCCTCTCGGTGACAAGCGATGAGCTGGATTGAGAACCGGTTGGAAGAGGGCGTGATCACGACGACCGTCGATTGGGCGATCAATTGGGGTCGGCGCAGCAGTATCTGGCCCATGACGTTCGGTCTGGCGTGCTGCGCCATCGAGATGATGGCGACGGGTGCGTCGCGTTTCGACTTGGACCGGTTCGGCGCCGGTGCTTTTCGCGGCACACCGCGCCAGGCGGACCTGATGATCGTGGCGGGGACAGTGACGTACAAGATGGCCAGCCGCGTCAGGCGCCTCTTCAACCAGATGCCGGAGCCGAAGTGGGTGATGGCGATGGGGGCTTGCACGGTAGGTGGCGGGCCCTATTTCAAATACGGGTACAGCGTGGTCAAGGGCGTGGATCTTGTGGTCCCCGTGGACGTGTACGTCCCGGGTTGTCCGCCGCGGCCCGAGGCTCTGTTGGAGGGTCTGATGCGGCTTCAGGACATCATCCGTCACACGTCACGGGC
>JAUXGE010000183.1 GCA_030622435.1 Planctomycetota bacterium | reverse complement strand
GGGCGCGGCCATGTTCGTTGATCTTTCCGTTGTGCGGGACAACATGCCCGCGCTGCGCTTGGGCATGGCACCCGGAACGGAACCGTCCCTCGCTCCGCACGAGTACCATGGCCAATACCCGGCTTCGCCGGATCTTGGCCACCCTTCTTGGATTCGCCCCCCATTCGGGATGCACACCTATTTGCGCAACACAAGGTGCCCGTGCTTGCCCACGGTGCTTCGTCTCGATACGCTCAGGTCGGTAAACACAACCGGAGGTCAGCCATGGACGTACACGAGGCCATTAGAACACGTCGTAGCGTGCGGTCTTATTCTGCCAGACCGATACCGCCGGACATCCTCGAGCGCATGCACGAGGCACTTAGGTTCGCGCCGTCTGCGTGCAACTTCCAGCCGTGGCGGTTCGTCTTTGTTACGGATCACGCGCTGCGGCAGGCGGTGGCCAAGGCAGCGTGTGACCAACTGTGGATGGCCGAGGCGCCTATCACCGTGGTGGGTTGCGGGCTACCGGACGACGCGTTCAAGAACATGGGGGGATATGGCAACAGTGCCGACTTGGACGTCACGATTGCGCTGGACCATCTGACCCTGGCCGCGGTCGCGGAAGGTCTTGGTACGTGCTGGATCGGCGCGTTCGACGAGAAGAAGGTCAAGCGGCTGCTGGATGTACCCGAGCCGGTGAAGATCGTGGCCATGACGCCGCTGGGCTATCCGAGTTCGCCGGTCCTGAACACTCCATCGGATGAAGGCGACCGGAAACCGGGCGGGGAAATCTTCCGCAGCGATCGCTATTCGTAGCAATGGTTGGCGGCGTCATTCGAAATGCCTGCCGGGTACGTCCCATCCTGGGTGTCATGGACAAGCGGAAGGCGCAATTCACGCTTCGTACCGACGCACTCGTGGGCTGCAAGAGCCCTTTCGCAAGAGTGAAGCGGAGCTTGCCCGTGCAGCGCCACTGCGGTCGCCGGACACCCCGGCCACGGGCAAGGACCGCCCCCACATATTCTTTAGTCCTCAGAAATCCTCGCGGAGGCGGCCCTTGCCCATGCCACCCTCCTCGGATTTGCCACCCAATCCGGGATGCACAAACACTTACCCGAGGCACTTGGCGGCCCTTGTCGGTGGCCTGCTGGTGACTATCCTCTGACACGCAGGATGAATTGATGTCCCGTCTGGAAAGGAGGACGCGCATGGCCGACCGATTGGATCAGTTCCGTCAGTTTCGTGAGAAGATGAACCAGCGGATTCTCGACGAAGGGAATCTCTCGATCAATCGCTTCTTCTCACTCGACGGGAAGGCGTACGAGCCGGGCTCAGTCGATGCGCTTACCAAGGAATTCGCCGGGTTGTCCGCCTCGATGGTTCTGCGCTGTGACGACTGCATCGCGTATCACGTCATCCGCGCCAAGGAACTCGGCGCGAGCAACGAGCAACTCTTCGAGATCTTCAACGTGGGTCTGATCATCGGCGGCTCCATCGTCATACCCCACCTGCGCCGCGCCGCCGCCCTGCTCGACGAACTCGACGAAAGCAAGTAGTGACGCACCCCGAATGACTCTGCAAGGCGACCCGCACGGTAGTCGGGCGACGTCGCTGCCGGATCGTTCACCGCGGAGAGCGCTGAGGACGCGGAGAAGGGAACAAGCCCCGGTAGGGGCGAAAGGCATCAGCCCACGGCGTGAGCCGTGGAATTGAGGACGGACAATATTAAATGAGCCCCATGGGGGCGACACGCGGATTCTCGTGGAGGTCGGATGCACGACGTGCGTGAGGAAGGAGTGCAGCCGTAGGCTGCGGGCTGTCGTCCCTACGGGACTGGATGCGTCGAGACCGGGCCCTGGTCCCACGGCTTTCGCCGTGGGCTACGGTTTGTCGTCCCTACCGGGACTGCACCACTGCCGCTACGGAACAATATCGGAGTCCGCAATCCGGTTACAGATTTGAGTGTAAATATTCAGTGAACCCGTTCGTCCCGGTGTGGCATGGCCGCGCCGAACGACCGCTGTGGACGCTTCACCGAAGAGACACATGCCCGCGCCTCGAACTCAGGCACTCAGGGCAATCAGCGCGGCCATGTTCATGCTTTAGGTGGCTTTCAGCCTTCTTCCGGCCTGGGCATGGCACCCACACAAGGGTTCATTGAATGTTTACGATTCGAGTTTCTATCGTGCCGGATCACTTACGGGCCTTGTTTGTGATACAATGCGAATCACGCGAGCTTCAGTCAATCCTCGATCCTGGGGAGTGCTGGTCATGGCGTTGCTGACACTGACCGAAGGTATGCCTGTACCTCGTCGAGTTCGGCTGGAAACGCCATCCGCCCAAGAGCGACTGTAGAAGACGAGTCTGACAAAGCTCAGGTGGTTATCATGAGACGATGCAATCTGATGCGGATGATCGTTACGAGCACCATTGCCCTGGTGTTTGCCGGGGGGCTCAGTCCCGCCCATGGCATGGAAGAGGTCGCCAAGCTCACGCCGAGCGATTGGCCGGAACTCGGAAACGGTTTCGGACGAGCGGTGGCAATCAGCGGAGACTTCATCGTCGTCGGGGCCCCGAAGGACTCACCTCCTGGTGAGCAGAACTCAGGCGCTGCCTACGTCTTTCACAGGGTCAATGGATCCTGGGTTGAACAGATCAAACTCACCTTCTCGACTCAAGGCTTCGAGGACGTGTTCGGCAGCTCGGTTGCGATCGAAGGTGATTGGATTGTCGTAGGAACCCCGTGTAACATGTGGGCGGGCGCACAGCCCAGCCGGGTTTACCTATACCGGTACGACGGATTTGCATGGGGCGAAGAGGCCGAGCTGATTCCGTCCGGGTCCTTCCTCCGTGACTACTTTGGTGCCTCCGTCTCCATCAGCGGCGATCTGATTGCAGTGGGCGCGCCGGGTGGGGAGTTCGACCCCAGCCAGGTCTATGTCTTTCGACGTGACGGTGCGACTTGGACGGAGGAGGCCGTTCTGGTTGGCGACGACACCGACTACGACGACGCCTTCGGCCGGGCAGTCTCGGCCAACGGTGACCTTGTCGTGGTGGGCGCGTACCACGACGACCATGCGGGAGACACGTCCGGATCTGCGTATGTCTTCCGATATGACGGCGAAGGCTGGGCCCAGGACGCCAAACTGACGGCGCCGAACCCGGGCCCGGGTCAAGCATTCGGACTCTCCGTGTCGATCGATGGAACCATGCCTATCGTCGGGCGTAATGGGGGCGTAGACCTCTTCGTCTATGAAGCTGTTGACTGGGTAAGGGAGACCGAGCTTTCCGCCCCAGCTGCAGGGTTTGGACGTTCTGTCGCGATCCACGATGACATGGTGGTCGCCGGCGCGCCCTTCGACGACCACGCGGGGACGTTCTCAGGATCTGCATACCTCTTCAAACCGCTTGGCTCGGATTGGCATGATATCGCGAGGTACGTTGCCAGCGACGCAACATCCGGTCAGTATTTTGGGTTCTCCGTCGGTGTGAGTGGCGACACCGCGGTCGTTGGGGGTGGCGGCGCAGCCTATGTCTTCGACACGACGCTGAGTATCCCTACGGTGTCAAGCTGGGGTGTCATAATCCTCGCGTTCGCATTGCTCCTTGCTGGAAGCGTGATACTTCACCGCCGACGTCACACGTCACAAGCGCCGGGTGCACCAGGTTTTGAAACCTGGGGGACTGATTGCGAATGCTGGGGGACGGACTCGTAGACAGAAAGGTAGCTGCTATTCAAAATCGGTTCCCCACCCTTCGCCTCGAACATCGGATGGTGTCTCAAACACTCGAAGGGCGAAGGATGGGGCACACAGCAGAACATGTGGGACCGACTTTCCAGTCGGTCAAGAGACAGGCTGGAAAGCCTGTCCCACACACAGAGGCTCTTGGTCGTGACGAAGCTCTAGGACGCTGCGCCATGCTCCGTGCGCGAGATGATCTCGTCCTGCAGGGCGCGACCCACATCCACGAAGTAGTCGCTGTAACCGGCCACCCTCACTATCAGGTTGCGGTGTTCGTCCGGCTTCTGCTGGGCGGTGTGGAGCGCTTCCGCATCGATGACATTGAATTGGACGTGGTGTCCGCCCATTCGGAAGTACGTGCGGATCAGGTGCGTCAGCTTCTCGATGCCGTCGTCACCCTCTAGTACCTGCGGTGTGAACTTCTGGTTAAGAAGCGTGCCGCCGGTTTTGACGTGATCCATCTTGCCGGCCGACTTGAAGACGGCGGTCGGGCCCAGGCGATCCGCCCCCTGGACGGGTGAGATTCCCTCGGAGAGCGGGGTGGCCGCTTTGCGACCGTCGGGCATCGCCCCGGTGACCGAGCCGAAGTAGACATGGCACGTCGTGGGCAGCATGTCGATGTGGTACGTGCCGCCCTTGGCAGTGGGGCGACCGTCCACGGCGTCGAAGAAGACGTCGAAGCACGCCCGCATGAGATCGTCCGCCGCGTCGTCGTCGTTGCCGTACTTGGGCGACTTGTTCAGCAGAACCTGCCGCATCTTCTCGTGACCGTCGAAGTCGGAGGCCAGTGCATCCAACAGCTCGCTTATCGTCGTCGTCTTCGCATCGAAGACGTGTTGCTTAATGGCCGCGAACGAGTCCGTGAGGCTCCCGATCCCCACACCCTGGATGTAGCTCGTGTTGTACCGTGCCCCGCCGTCGTTGTAGTCACGCCCGTTGGCGATGCAGTCGTCAATCAGAAGAGACAGGAACGGCGCGGGAGCATTCGCGGCGTACATTCGATCGATAATCTGGTTGCCAGCGATCTTGATATCCACGAAGTGCCGCACCTGCCGCTGCCAGGCGTGGAAGAGGTCTTCGAACGTTGCGAACTGCCTCGGGTCGCCGGTTGCGGGGCCGAGTTGCGCGCCGGTCCGCGGATCCACGCCGTTGTTAAGCGCGAGTTCGAGGAGTTTCACGAGGTTGAAATAGCCGGTGAGAATGTAGGCTTCCTTGCCGAACGCGCCGGTCTCGACGCAACCACTCGTGCCACCCTCACGCGCGTCCTCGATCCGCTTGCCCTGCCGGAGCAACTCCTCAACAACGGCGTCCGCGTTGAATACCGACGGGAAACCGTACCCCAGTCGAATGACGCGGCCCGCGGCCTGGACGAACCGGTTCGGGGTCATGCGCGATACCTGCACGTTCGTGCTCGGCTGGAGCGTGTGCATCTCGTCGATGATCTCGAGCAGGAGGTACGAGACGTCGTTGACGGCGTCTTCACCGGTTCTTGTGAGCCCCCCGATGTTGATGTTGGCGAAGTCGGTGTAAGTGCCGCTTTCGGCTGCGGTGACGCCAACCTTGGGCGGCGCGGGGTGGTTGTTGAACTTGATCCACCAGCACTCGAGCAGCTCCTTGGCGGACTCGCGGGTCAGTGTGCCGTCTTCCAAACCACGGATGTAGAAGGGGATCAAGTGGTGGTCCAAGTGGCCCGGGTTGAAGGCGTCCCATCCGTTCAGTTCGGTGATGACACCCAGGTGGCAGAACCAGTACATCTGGAGCGCTTCCCTAAAGTCGCGCGGTGCCTCGGCCGGGACGCGGAGGCACGTGGCCGCGATCTGCTCCAGTTCGCCCCGTCGAGCAGGGTCCGACTCCTTGGCCGCCATATCGGTAGCAAGATCGGCATGACGACGGGCGAAGATGATCGCCGCCTCGGCCGCGATGTGCATGGCTCGAAGCTGCTCGCGTTTGTTGTAGCAATCGGGATCGGCGTGGAAGTCCAGCAGGGCGATCGCCTCGTCAATATCGCGTTGGAAGTCGCGCATGCCCTTGCGGTACATCTTCCCGTCGGCGACCGTGTGCCCCGGTGCACGCTGCTCCATGAACTCCGTGTAGATTCCCGCCGAATACGCTTCGTGCCACCGGGGTGACAGTCCCTGGAAGACCCGATCGCGGAGGCTCCGGCCCGTCCAATAGGGAATCACCTGTTCCTCGTAGATTCGCAACACATCCGGCGAGACCGCGTACGCCGTCTTCTCGCGATCGTTGAGCGTCCGCAGGTCCTGCAGACTGTGGCACGTCAGCTCCGGGTAGGTGGGTGTGGCCTTGGGCTTTGGGCCACGCTCCCCGACGATCAGTTCGTCCGGACCTATGTGGATGGTTTTGTGCTCGCACAGGTGCTTGAAGGCCAGCGCCCGCATGATCGGTGCGGAGTGTTTCCCGTGGTTCTCAATGTAGAACCTCGTGATCTGCTCGGCCCGCTCGGCTGAGATACGCTCGATTGCCTCCAGGCTCCTCGCCCGCAGCAACTTCACTCGTTCGGTCACGCCCCTAGCCTCCTATTCGCACGTCCAAACCCTGCTCGGCAAGTCGCCCGGCGATCTGGGACACGCGAAGCCGCGTCGGTGATCGTATGTCTTCGATCGTATAGGGTACCGCGAACCGGCCATACTTGTCACTTCCGATACGGTGATACGGGAGCAGGTGGATTGGAGGCGGACCCTTCAGCGATCGCACGAAGTCCGCCGTCGCTTCCATATTCTCGTTGTCGTCGTTAAACCCCGGGATCAGCGGGAAACGGATCCAGATGCGGGCACCGAGCCGGTCCAGTTCCCTGAGATTTTCCAGGATTATCTCGTTGGATACCCCCACGAGGTCCTTGTGGCGGCCATCGTCCATCAGCTTGAGGTCGTAAAGGAACAGGTCGGTCTGCGCCGCGGCCGCCAACATCGTGTCGAGCGGCGCATACCCGCAGGTGTCCAACGCCGTGTGATGGCCTCGGCTCTTGCATGCCGCCAGGCAAGCTATCAGGAATTCCGGCTGCATCAGAGGTTCGCCGCCGGAGAACGTGACTCCGCCGCCCGATTCGTCGTAGAACAACTCGTCCCGGTCCACAACTTCAGTCAACTGTGAGACCGACATGCGTTTCCCCGCCAGCGACCGTGCACCACTTGGGCACACCTCGACGCACGCACCGCAGCGCGTGCACACGCTGCGGTCTACGACCGGTTCGCCGCTCGGATGTCTGTCGGTTGTGTTCGGGCAGACGTCCAGGCAGGCGCCGCACCTGATGCAGCGGTTGGGCTGCATCGAGATTTCCACGGACGTGTCCTGGCTTTCCGGGTTCTGGCACCACGAACAGCGTAACGGACAGCCCTTGAAGAACACCGTCGTGCGTATACCGGGACCATCGTGGATGGCGTACCGCTTGATGTCGAACACGACTCCGTTCACGTCAGTGCTTTCGATTCAATCCGCGGGGGAAGCTGCCTGCGTTACGGACGTCGGCGACGCCGGTCGAGAAAGCCCGGGCCCGCTTCGGCGGCAGGATCGTCGTTGGATCTCCCCGCCGCCATGATACCACTTGCTCTGATCGACCGACAGCACTTTGTCACAACGCCGCTAGAGAGGGGGTACAGACAAGTTTTGGCACAGGATCAAATACCCGAGCATTGCCTGCTGTATGACCGTGCGTAACTCGGCTATATGACCGTACGCGACTCGGCTCTACGACCGTGTGCGACTCGGTGCCGCGCGGGAATACGCCGAAGGCGTATGTTGGTGACCCGGATGCTGGCGTTCCCCGGTCGTCACCGGCGCCGAATCGCGGACAAGCGTCAAAGAGTACGTGCACCCCTAGAGAGGCGGGTCATCCGGCGCTGGTGTGAAGTGGGCAGGGTCGTGGGGCTCTCATCGAACGCGGCACCAGGCCGGTCCGATTCCACTTCGATCCGGACCTTCGGGACGGGCACCGCGCAGCACAGGCGCGGTCGGTCAGTGAAAGAAGCGGCTGGTACGGGGTGACTCAGTCCGCTGAGACGACGACTCGCGAGCAGAGCTGCTTGAGTTGCTCGACGCTCTTGACGCAATTATCGAGGACGCGTTCCCTGGCTTCGCTTTCGAGCTTGGCGGCCTGGTTCGAGAGATCCGGATAGCCATATCCGCCACCGCTGCCCTTGAGCTGGTGGGCCGCGATCCCCAGCGATTCGAAATCCCTTGCGTTGATCGCCTCCTCGAGCGTCGTGACGCGGTGGCTGAGCCCCTCGACAAACTGGACCACAATGCCCGCGAAGGACGGATCCTCCCGTACGAGTTCCGACCCGATCATATCCTGGATGCACTGACTCTCATTACTCATGGGTACAACCCCGTGTGAAACGACTCGAGACTCGATGCTTCACGACTACATCGACCGATATTGTTCGGGGCTTGCCTTCTCGCTCGACTGCCCGCCTGTCCGGGCGGAGCCGGGTGAGGATGCCCGGGGCATCTCATCGTCCGATAAATAACGACCTGACGGCCTGCCTATCGCTCTGAGGAAGGCGCCTGTACACTGCGGCTCGCTATCCCGTGACGGCGGGGTCCCACGCGAACAAGGGGAGTAGCTGATGTCCATCGCAACGACGCTGCAGGCTCTAGGCCGACAAGCCGGCTACTCGATCGAGCTGGACGATCTCAATGCGGTGCTGGGTCTGTCGTGGAGGGCTACGGCTGTCCCCGACGAGACAGATCCTGGAGTTTGGCCGGCGTTCGGGCACGACGCATTCCTCATACCGGCCGGGCGGTTGTTCGGCATGATAATTCGCGAGGTTCACCCCCCGGAGGCAGCGCGTGGGATCAGCAGCCTGCCCGAGTTCACGCAACACTTCGACGCCAGCTATCGTCCACTTGTCGAGCGGGCTTTGGACCACAACCAAGCGGTGCTGGCGTGGCAAGGTTGGCCGGGCGACAAAGGCATGTCGTGGGGCGTTATCACCAGCACGTGTGACACGGGCGTAGGCTTGAAGGGCGTGACGATCGGACCGGACGACGAAGGGTTTCCTGAACTTGCCGTGCCCCTATGCTCACCACCCGTTCAGCTCTACGTTGTAGAGTCCATCACACCGACGCAGCCCGATCCGGATGAGCTTCTCGAAGCCACCGTCGCCCATGCCGCCGCCGTGCTTGACAATCGCCTCGAGGAGAGTTTCGGCATCCTGACAGGACAAGCCGCGTACAGTTTCTGGATGGAGCGGCTGGCGGATGCAATCGGAGACGGTGGAGGTGCGAACGGCTTCCTTTCACAAGCCCGGCCTCTTGTCGAGTCAGTTGCGGCTTCCCACTGGTTGGGTCTCAAATTCCTCAATCGCCACCGTGCCCGCCTGGGTGAACACGAACCGGTAGCAATCGCCCTGCTGACATCACTGTGCCAGGAAACGATCCGGTGGCTGACGGAGGCCGCGAGCTGCCTTCCCGTACCCGACGGACCAGGTGCGAAAGACGCTCTTGCCCAGGTTTCTGAAGCTTTTGACCGCGCAAGAGAAGCGGCGTCTCGAACTCATGAGGCACTTTGCAGCGAAGTCG
>JAUXGE010000197.1 GCA_030622435.1 Planctomycetota bacterium | reverse complement strand
TCTCGGCGAGCCCCAATGGAGTTCTGATTCGCAGTTGTAGTCAAAAAAACAAAGAACTAACAGGCCTGGCGCCTCGCCAGGCCGGTTTTGGCCTCAAAGTTGCGGAACTTGGGCTAGGTGCGCTACCGCGTCCGGAATTGGACGGCCATACAGGTCTGATCGAATAGACTGTACGTGTCAGGACTGATAGGCGCATCACGGATACTAAACGTCACGGCGTATGCGTCGCCCGGTTCGACCACGACGGCTCGCACGAGCATATCCAGGGCGGGATCCCACACCTCGACGGCCTCACGAGGCCCGATCCGAACATCGTACCGCGTTTGAGCCATGAGTGCGGAGGGTGGCTGGTCTCCGAAATGGGCACGGAGAATCCGGTCGCAAACCCCAAGCGCATCTTCCGCACCCGGGATACCGGAGGATTCCACCCGATACACAACGAGCGTGGCAACGGCCTTGGATCCGACTCGTCCTTGGAATTGAAAGGCAGGACCCAGACCGGTGAGACCGACCTCACCAACGAAACGCTTTGGGGGACGGAACGAGATGGACCAATCGGGGGGCTCGATCCCTGGACCGAGGATGTCACTCGAACGGCTCCAACTCATGGCAGCCGCCAGAAAGCAGGTGATAACGAACAAGAAGATGAAGGCGAACAAAGCCCGGCGAGGCTTGGCTGACCTCCCGCTCACATGCACTTCGATGACCATATGGGCAATGTAGCGCCACTTCAGCGCCACGACAACCGTTGACGTTACAAGCCCGAGACCCTAGATTGTGCATGCCCGTGAGACGAATGCCCGGTAGCGGATCAGGATGACCGCTCCCTTGGCGCTACTTCGATGCGGGCCTCGTTGGGGCAGAGAAAGACGTGAAGGAGCAGCGTTTCTCGGATGATTTCCGGCGGTTCTTCCTCCGTGGGTTGGGCGCGCTGATTCCTACCCTTCTGACGTTTGCCATCATCGTCTGGGCCTACCGACTGATCAACGACAACGTCGGGTACTACATCACGCGCGGATTGATGCGAATGTGCATGGTCATCCGTGACGAACCCGCGCCCGGCCTGGTTGATCCACACCGCGACGCGCTCCGATACGGGACACCAGTGGACAAGTGGGACGAGGAGGGGTATCGTCTCACGGTCGAATACGAAGTTATCCAGAACCATAACCGCTTACAGGCAAGGGAGTTAGAGAAACGAGATCCGGTCGCCGTACGCGAAGCGAGGCGCGCGAGGAACGAGGCGATGTGGCAAATCGCCTTCGAGAAGTACAGGCTTCACCTGCTCGGTTTCTTGATTGCGATCGTTCTCGTATACTTCATGGGCTTTTTCCTCGCCAGCTTCTTGGGTCGAGCGTCTTGGCGAGCGGCGGAAGGCCTGCTGAAGAGGATCCCGGTGATCCGAACGATTTATTCGACCGTCAAGCAGGTTACGGACTTTTTGCTCAGCGATCGTCCGGTGGATTTCTCGGGCGTGGTTGCGGTTCAGTATCCACGCAAGGCAGTCTGGTCGGTCGGGCTGAGTACGGGCGGTCCAATGAACCAAGTGCAGAAGTGTGTGCAGGACGACCTGATGACGGTGTTCATTCCGAGTTCGCCGACTCCCCTGACCGGGTATGTCATCCAGGTGCCGCGAGAGGATGTTATCGAGTTGAACCTGACGATCGACGAGGCATTACGCTTCACGATCAGTGGCGGCGTCATCAAGCCGGACGTCATTTTCCGTAAGCTCGAAGGCGAGGCTGAGACGGACTGACAAGGACCGCGTACCGGGAGGGAAGCCCGGGCGGAAAGATGGACGGTGGCGGGTTCCGCCATCCAAGCGGGAGATTGACACGTGCAGATTCGAGTTTCCGGTCGCCACGTCGAGCTCACCGACGATGTTCGCGAATACATTGACAGTAAAGCAAACAAACTCCCCCGGTTTTACGACCGCATCCATGAAATCGAGGTAGTCCTCGGTCACGAATCTGAGCAGTTCACGCTCGACATGATCGTCCGGGCGGACCGGAAGCATACATTCATCGCTCGGGAGACCGGACCTGACACGTTTGCGCTGGTCGATCTGGTGATCGAGAAGATGGAGAGGCAACTGACCAAGCACAAGGAGAAACACCGAAACCGAAAGCACGAAGGCAAAGGGGAGCTACCCGTCGAGGATTGACGGTCCGTCACGACTTGACCGGTTGTGTCCTGGCGGAGTCCCAGGCACCCCGTGAGAATTCGGTTTCAGAACAGATTTACAGCCGCCTGCCCAGAGCCCGCTTTGGCGTGTGGAACGATGCGGACGGCGCAACGCGAAATCGAGGCGAGCAGGAACAGACATGAGGCTATCCGAGTTGATTCAAGCGGGATCGGTTGTGCCGGAGTTGACGGCGACCGATCGCAACGGCGTCATTCGCGAGTTGATTCAGTCGTTGGCGGAGAACGGAGCGATTGATCCGGATAACGTGGAGGCTGTGGCGCGGGCAACGATTTCGCGCGAGAACCAGGGCAGCACGGGATTCGGCAAGGGAGTGGCGGTTCCCCACGTGAAACACGATTCGGTCAATTCGATGGTCGCGACCATCGGGCGTTCGAGCCACGGGGTGGACTTTGCGGCCCTTGACCGAGCTCCGGTGTATACCATCGTGATGCTACTGAGCCCTTCCTCCGCACCCGAAGAGCACCTGGCTGCGATGGAGAAGATCTTCCGGTATCTGCAGCGCGAGAACTTTCGACGGTTCCTTCGTCAAGCCGAAACACGCGAAGCGATCGTCGACCTTATCGAGGAAGCTGACGAGATGCAGAACGAGTGAATCCCCTCGTTTCTCGTCTTGCCGTCGATTCAAGTTCGTCGCAGGTGAAAGGTGGGTTGCGATTGTCCGACGCCCAGGCTGAGGCTTCACAGGATGCAACGGTGGTGAACAAAGAGGGTCTTCATGCCCGCCCCGTGATGCGTTTCGTCGATTTGGCTTCCACCTTCAAATCGACGGTGTCGGTGACGAATACCTCGCGCAACGGCGAAACGGTCGACGGCAAGAGCGCCATGCAGATGATGCTGCTGGAGGCGACCCGAGGCTGTATATTGAGGATTGTGGCCTGCGGCGAAGACGCTCCGACGGCAACGAGTGCGCTCGCGGCTCTGGTCGACTCCGGTTTTGATGCGAGCGTGGTGCAGAAGTCTGATTAGGTGACGTTCGCGGCCTTCGGTGAGTGCATGATGCCGGGCGGAACCGAAATCGAGGTAATCCCGGTGCGGCGCTTCCGGGCGGTGTGCCGGCCAGAGCGTCAGTGAATCGAATTCCGGGCGGAGGCGTTTGCCCACGCCCCGCACAGCGATCCGCATGGATATCCTTCGCGGCATTTCAGTATCGCCCGGCATCGCCATTGGTGAGGCCGTCATCCTCGAGGCCGAGGACTATCGGATCCCGTTTAGAACCGTGCCGGAGAAACAGGTCTCCGACGAACTCAGTCTATTGGAGACGGCCTTCTCACAGTCCATCGAAGAGCTCGGCAAGCAGCGGAAATGGCTGCGCAAGAGCTTGGGCCGTGAGGCCGCAAACGTGTTCGACTGGCACATCGGAGTCCTCAAGGACAAGGCACTTCGGGGTGATATCGAAGCCCTCATCCGAAGCAAGCACGCGGCCGCATACGCCACCAGTACAATCATGCGAAAGTACCAGCGGCGATTCAAGCAGATGGAGGACCCGCTGCTCGTCGAGCGTGTTAGGGACGTTCAAGATATCGAGCGCCGGTTGCTGCGCTGCATTCTCGGCGAGGGACGCGAGGATCTCGCCCATCTGACCAAGCCCGTCATACTCGTCGCACACGACCTTTCCCCGACGCAAACAGCCCACCTACCGGATACGAAGGTCATGGGGGTCGCCCTGGATGCCGGGGCGGCAACGTCACACACTGCCATCCTGCTGCGTTCCTGGGGATGCCCCGGGGTGATAGGGCTCAACGACGTCTCGACGCGGCTCAGCGGCGGCGACCTCGTGATCGTCGACGGCGTCAACGAGCTGGTGATAGCCAATCCGAGCCGTACCACTATAGATGAGTACCGCGGGCGCGAAGCCGACTATATCCGCCTTTCCGACGAACTCAGCGGATTGAGCGACCTGCCGGCAGTCACGCGCGATGGCCAGCGGGTGTCGTTGCTGAGCAACATAGAGTTCCCGCACGAGACGAGTGTCGGTATCAGCAAGGGATCGGACGGGGTGGGCCTGTATCGGACGGAGTTTCTGTACCTCAGGCCTGAGGGGGCTCCGTCGGAGGAGGAGCAGTTCGAGGCCTACAGGGAGGCCATCCTCCGCAACGACGGCCGCCCGATCACGATTCGCACCTTCGACCTGGGTGCCGACAAGTATACGCAGGAGCGCAGCTACGAACAGGAACGCAACCCGATGCTGGGTCTGCGCTCGATCCGCTACAGCCTTCAAAACCTGGATATGTTCAAGACCCAGATGCGGGCAATCCTGCGTGCTTCCCCGCTGGGGGACGTACGTCTGATGTTCCCACTGATCGTAAGTCTGATGGAGTTCCGACAGGCCAAGATGACGCTTCGCGACTCCATGGAAGACCTGGAAGAGGCGGGAATTCCCTTCGACGAGGGGATCAAGGTCGGTATGATGCTGGAGACACCGGCCGCCGCGATTCAGGTGAAGGAATTCTGCCGAGAGGCCGCGTTCATCAGCATAGGTACAAACGACCTGATACAATACTTGCTTGCCGTCGATCGAGGAAATGAACGAGTCTCACAGTACTACACCGGCTCGAACCCGGCAGTTCTGCGGGCGCTCCGCGACGTGGTCCGTGCGTGCACGCAAGCTGGTGTCGAGTGCGGTCTCTGCGGCGAGATGGCGGGTCAACCGCTGTACACGATGTTTCTGCTGGGAATAGGACTGAGGATTTTCTCCATGGCACCGGCAAACATCCCCGAGATCAAGAAACTGATCCGTTCAGTCTCGACGACTCAGTCGCAGCGCGTCGCGCGTCGGGCGCTTAGCTTCGAGACGGAACGGCAGGTAACGAATTACCTTCGCGAGGAGACAAGGAAGGTGTTGCCCACCGACCCGATCTGATGATACATCCGATTACAAGTACACTGATAACACTGGTAGTCGGCGGAATGGGGCCATGCTGTTCCTGGAGAAACGAGGTGGCCGCCATTGGAAGAGAAATGTGGATTGAGCCCGCCGGACACTTCGG
Source organism: Planctomycetota bacterium (assembly GCA_030622435.1). Classification (GTDB taxonomy): domain Bacteria; phylum Planctomycetota; class Phycisphaerae; order UBA1845; family UBA1845. The sequence goes on along the minus strand of JAUXGE010000197.1, from coordinate 3,698 downwards.
CAATCACTCGGTGAAACCGGGGCAATGATGGAATCTCCGCAATCGGAACGTGAGTCGCCCCACACGCAGCCGCGTGAACGGTGGTTGTTCGCATATACAATCAAAGGCGACCTACGTTTCCTTTCGCATCACGACACGCTACGAATGTTCGTACGTGCTATAGCCCGCGCCGCGTTGCCCGTCCGGTATTCGCGAGGCTTCAATCCACGTCCCAAGGTGTCGAATCCATTGCCGCTTCCCGTGGGCGTGGCATCTGAAGCGGAGTCCTTGATCATCGAGTTCACTGAACCGATCGACGGCGATGCAACGGCCGCCAAGCTGCAAGAAACACTCCCGGTCGGAGCCGAGATCGTGGGCGCGCGGCGTGTCGAAACTCGAGAGTCCTTCGGGAATGCCACGGTCCGATACAGCCTGGACACAAGCGCCTCCGGTGGCACCGACCTCGCACAGTCCATTTGTCGGATTCTCGACGCCGACGCACTCCCGGTCGAACGGCTGGATCCCAAAGCCGGATCGCGTCGCGTGGTGGACGTGCGGCCCTATCTCGTTAATTTGCATTCAGACCAATCCGCCGTGCAGTTTGCGCTGCGAGTGACAGGCGGAGGTACAGCCAAGCCGGCTGAGATCGCAGGGCTATTGGGGTTCGACCCTGTCTCGATCAATCACAGAATCCAGCGTTTGGAGGTACAGTGGGAGTAGAGGTTAACGAGTCGACAAGTTCCATGACTGACAGGACAAGACCAACTTCTCGAAAACGGAAGAAAACCGTTCGGCGTGCAAAGAAGACCGCCGAGCCCCCTGCAACCTCTCCAGGACCGGTCCCGGCAAAACGAGACACAGGGCGAGCGACCGAGGCCACTCAGGTAGACATCGCAGAGGTCAGCGGCGGGCCACCCCCCTCAGGCAGCGGTGATTCCGTCAAGGCGAAGAAGAGCGATCGCAGGCGCCCCAAGCGAACAAAGAAGACTCCGCGGAGGAAAAGGGGCAGTGGCAAGTCCGCTGCTTCCGGGAACGTCGCTGAAAGCGCGCCCGCAACGGAACAACCACAGCCACCTCGAGACTCGGCACCACCCGCCACAGGCACCGAGCGGACACGCGAACCGGAGACGCATGGCTCCGGTTCCAGGGGCGATGAAGCGCAAGACGGCGACCAGGCCCGGGATGTCCGGCAGAAACGTCGCGCTCCACGATCACGCAAGCGCAAATCCGCTCGAAGCGGATCCAGACAATCCCGTTCCGAATCAACCGAAACGGACACCCTCAGCCCCACGTCGGTTGAAACCGACTCCACCGAGCCCGGATTCCTCGAAGAGACTGTCGTCGATGAGGCGGATTCAAGGAGGCGCGATGCATCCGACGCGGAACGACGTGCAGGGCCGGCGCCCACTGCAGCATCCGAGGTAGAAGGCGCGTCCACCGACTCCGGTACCAGCAGAGTAGCCGACCATCCCAAGAAGTCCGGTCGCGGTCGTCGGGCCAAGTCGCAACGGAAGGATACTACAACTCGGGCTCCGGCGGGCGACAAGAGCACGAAACGACATCGAGAAGAAACCGATCAAGCTCCGGCAGACGAGGACGATGACGAGAGCGCGACACCCGGCAGCGGCTCGCGTGAGATGCTCATCAACGTTTCCGCCGGGGATGAGTGCCGCATCGCCATCCTTCACGAGGGGCGACTGGAGGAGCTGTTCATCGAACGGTCGTCAACGCAGTCCCACGTAGGCAACATCTATAAGGCCCGCATCACGAACGTCGAGCCGAGCATCCAGGCGGCATTCATCGACTTCGGTCTGCCCCAGAACGGTTTCCTCCATATCTCGGACGTCCAACCCCAGTACTTCCCCGACCACAAGGGGGAAATAGAGGAAGTGGGTCGAAAAATCCCGCGCCACAACCGTCCTCCAATCCAGCGTTGCTTTCGGCGCGGACAGGAAGTCATCGTCCAGGTCACGAAGGAGGGGGTCGGCACGAAGGGACCGACTCTGACGACATACCTGTCTCTTCCAGGCCGGTTTCTCGTCATGATGCCAGGCATGCATCGCCACGGCGTCTCGCGGAAGATCGAGGATGACTCCGACCGTCGCAGCATGCGCGATATGCTCGATCAGCTCGAGCTGCCTTCGGACATGGGCTTTATCATGCGTACCGCCGGTCTCGGTCGAACCAAACGCGAACTCCAGCGTGACCTCCAGTACCTGACACGGCTCTGGAAGGCGGTCTCGGAACGTGTCAAGCAGTCCACCTCCCCGGCGGAGTTATACCAGGAGTCCGATCTGGTCACGAGGACAATCCGAGACGTGTACACGGCCGACTTTAAACGGCTTGTTGTTGACGACGCCGACACGGCAAAAACCGCGCGCGAGTTCCTGCAAATCGCAATGCCGCGATCCAAGGCCCCCGTCGATCTCTACACTGATCGCGAGCCGCTCTTCCATCGCTACCGCATCGAGGAGGAAATCGAGAAGATCAACATGCGGCACGTTCCACTTCCTTCGGGCGGCTCTCTGGTGATCGACTCGACGGAGGCGCTCGTTGCCATCGATGTCAACAGTGGACGGTTCCGAACGATCGACGATGCAGAGGAAACTGCGTTCAGGATCAACATCGAGGCTGCGGAGGAAATCGCCCGGCAGCTTCGCCTGCGCGATCTCGGGGGGTTGATCGTCTGCGACTTCATCGACATGCGGCTCGATCGGCACCAGCGGGCGGTGGAACGAGCCCTGCGCGACGCGGTGAAGAAGCACAAGGAACGCGCTCGAATCACCAAGATGAGCGCTTTCGGGCTCATCGAGATGACACGGCAGCGCCAGGGACCGTCCCTCAAACGCAATATCTACTTTGACTGCCCGCACTGTCAGGGAACGGGTCAGGTCAAGATGCCCGACTCGGTGATCCTTGACGTGATGCGTATCATCCAACTTGCCGCGCACCGCGACACCGTGCAGCGCGTGATCGTAACGGTATCGAACGACGTCGCCTATCGAATCCTCAACAACAAGCGAAACATCCTGAACCAGATCGAAACGGAAACCGGCAAGGAGATCGTCGTTCGAGGCAACGCCCAGTTCGTCAGCGACCAGGTGGAATGCATCTGCGAGGACACCCGCGGACGACCCGTCAACGTACTGCCGGCAAACGCCAAGCCCGACATTCCTCAAAAAAAGCACCGGCGGTAAACGCTGACGCTCCAGGGTTCATGGATCGAGGGGGCGATCCGACCGATTCATCGCCGGTGGCGAACGGATCCCCAGGTATTCGGTCCGACGTGGTGGTAGGGTCCGCGATCCGGCGCCATGGTCCGCTCGTAACAGGCCAGCCGTCTGCAATGCTCAGAGATTCTTGATTCGCCGGCAGGGGTTCGGTCGGTAACGTAAGGCGATAAACACCATGTCGGTGGAACGCGCGCGGCCCGCCCGCGTCTTTCGCCTCGCGGCTACTCGCCACGGAGACAAGCCCGTGAGGCGCTTCGCAACACGCTCCAAAGCCCCGGTAGGGGCGGAGGCATGTAGCCACGGGCGCGAGCCCTCGTTGTTCTACACAACTTCGTAAGTGGTCTCCGGTACTGCGAGATGACCGGATCCGAGTTTCCTGCAGGCTGAAGGCCTGCTCTACAGTAGGTGTGCCGAGCATGTTCGATAACCTGGGGGTGCAAGTCCCCTGCACAACCTGATGGTGGTGAAGTGCGGACGAAGCGCAAG
>JAUXGE010000230.1 GCA_030622435.1 Planctomycetota bacterium | reverse complement strand
GTGCAACGAAGGAACGGACTCGTGCGACAACGTTCCGAACGACGCCAACTGCGACAACGGCCTGTGGTGCGATGGAGCGGAAACGTGCCATGTCACCCTGGATTGTCAGGCAGGCACGGCCCCTGACTGCAATGATGGCGTGGGCTGCACGGATGATTCCTGCAACGAAGGGACCGACTCGTGCGATAACATCCCGAACGATGCCAACTGCGACAATGGGCTGTACTGTGACGGCGTCGAGACCTGTGATCCCGTGCTCGATTGCCAGCCAGGCACGGCCGTAGACTGCGACGATGGCGTGGGTTGCACGGACGATTCGTGCAACGAAGGAACGGACTTGTGCGACAACGTTCCGAACGATGCCAACTGCGATGACGCCCTGTTCTGCAACGGTGCCGAAACGTGTGACGTGGAACTTGACTGCCAGGCCGGAAGCGATCCGTGCCCCGGTCAGCTTTGCGATGAGGGCACTGACACCTGCTACGATTGCCAGGACAATGCGGACTGCGATGACGGTGTCTACTGCAATGGCGAGGAGCAGTGCGTCGTTGGCACATGCCAGCCCGGGACGGCCGTCGATTGCGGCGACGGCGTGGGCTGCACGGATGACTCGTGCAACGAAGGCACCGACTCGTGCGACAACGTTCCGAACGACGCCAACTGCGACAACGGCCTGTGGTGCGATGGAGCGGAAACGTGCCATGTCACCCTGGATTGTCAGGCGGGCACGGCCCCCGATTGCAGTGACGGCGTAGGCTGCACGGATGATTCATGCAATGAGGGCACCGACTCGTGCGATAACATCCCGAACGATGCCAACTGCGACAACGCCCAGTGGTGCGATGGAGCGGAGACGTGCCATGTCACCCTGGATTGTCAGGCAGGCACGGCCCCCGACTGCAATGATGGCGTAGATTGCACGGATGATTCGTGCAACGAGGGCACCGACTCGTGTGACAACGTCGCCAATGATACCAACTGTCCCGACGATGGGTTCTTCTGCACCGGGACGGAGTATTGCGACGCGGTCAACGACTGCGACCACACCGGCGATCCGTGTGAAGCAGGCGAGGTCTGCAACGAGAGCACCGACACGTGTGATCCCAGCGCTTGCGACGGCGATCTAGTCTGCGAGTCCGGCGAGGACTGCAACAACTGTTCGAGCGACTGCATCAGCGGTGTTGGTAGCGCCGTTTGTGGCAATGGTCTGTGTGAGGCTGGTGACGGCGAGGACTGCAGGAGCTGCTCCGAGGATTGCAACGGTATAACCACCGGTGCGCCGAGCGGGCGCTTCTGCTGTGGCGCCACCGAGGGTTGCGATGACATTCGTTGCAGAACCGATGGATGGACGTGCACAACCGAAGTTCAGGGTGTTTCGTACTGCTGTGGTGACGGCACCTGCGAGGGCGATGAGAGCGGCTTCAACTGCGAGATCGATTGCGGTGTCGACCCCTACTGTGGTGACGGATCCTGCAACGGGGACGAGGATCAGTGCTCGTGCCCCGATGACTGCGGAACGCCGCCGGCCAGTGAAGTGCCCAACAGCACGTGCTTCGACGGGATCGACAACGATTGCGACGGCGACACGGACTGCGCCGACGCCGATTGCTACGGCATTGATCCGGACTGTCCGGAATGCCTGCTGAAGGGTGAGGTGTGCTTCGAGGACAGCGAATGCTGCTCCCTTCGGTGCTTCAAAGGATTCTGCAAGTAGTGATCGACGAGATGCCGCCAGGTAAGTCGGCGGCGTGCCGCTAGCGCGACGCCGGCTCACTGCTGTTCACGGAAACACAGGGCGGAGCGGACTCGTTCCGCTCCGCCCTGCAGCGGTGGGATCTGCTGCAACGGGACCTGTCAAGCCCCGGTTTGTTCCAGCGATGCCGACTGCGACGACAGCGAGTCGTGCACCACGGATGCCTGCTATGGCGGCGACCACCATGCGTTCGATTTGAACTCCGCTACGCAGGTGTGAGATCAGGAGCAGACTCCTTCACGCGGGCCGTGTTCTCAGCCTACGTGCCGCCCGTAATTTGCTTCACCATCGCCAGGATCTCATCGATCACCTTCTCCGGTTTGTCCCAGTGGATGTTGTGGTCCGCCCCTTCCACCAAGATGTACTTCCCACCGGGAATGAGCTGCGCCAGCTTCTTCTCATACTCCAGCCCAGCCACTCGGAGCTTCTTGGACGTCTCCTCGCTGAAAATCGGAAAGGGCGGTCGATTGCCGGCGGCCATCACGGACAGGCGTCGTCATTCCTGAACATCCCATGTTGCATCCGGGTTGACACCCGAGCTGCCGCCGGTTTCGAAACGTGGATCAGGTCGAGGTACAGAGGTTACCGCCCTGCGCCGGCGACGAGAAGCACGCCGAGTAAGACAAGGAGCACCGAGACGGCTTGGCTGAACTGCCGTTCGGAGATGCGGTTGTGGATGATCATTCCGAGGATGATGCCGGCTACCGAGCCCGGAAGCAGGCACGCGGCCGCCACGGCGCGGTCCACGGTCAACAGGTCGGCCCCGGCATAGGTCCCCGCACGCAGTAGGCTCATCAGCAGAAAATATGCCAGAATGGTCGAACGAAAGGTGCCTTTGTCCAATCGGGAAACCCGTAGAAAGATGATCACCGGAGGGCCGCCTGTGCCGAACAGGCCACCGAGAAGGCCGGAGAGCAGGCCGACCGGCAGCGACACCCATGGCCGTAGCTTGGCACGGAACAGCTCGTTCCTGATGGGCTGCGGGTCGCCGTGGCGAGCCCGATACTCGAGGATGAAATAGAGCCCCGCGCCGGCCACTACCACGCCGAGGAACTGCTTCAGGAGACTGACATCGGTTGTCACCAGGATCTTCGTACCAAGCCAGAGTCCGACGATCATTCCCGGCACGAGCCAGCCTAACAGCCGAATCCTCGCCTGGCGCCAGGTACGAGCAAGAACCCACACCTCGGTCACGAGGGTAAGAATCAGCAGGACCACGACGACACCGGTCAGGTCGGACAACAACAAGGCCAGCAAGGCCACCGCGAACATTCCGGCCCCGAAACCGACGGTGGCATAGATGAGCTGGGCCACGGCCATGATAAGGGCGCAGGCGGCAAACAAAGGCAAATTTTCAAACAGGTCCGGCATTATGCGGAACAGGCTAACGTCGTTCCGGCTGCAGTGCGACCCTGTGCATGGTCCGACCCGCGCGGCCACCCGGTCGTGCTTCGCCAAACAGTCGCCTTGGTCGTCTCGGAAGCAGCCCGTTGAAGGTAAGGGGAACAGGGCGAGGTCAGCCCAGTCCACATCGCCGTTGCCGTCGAGATCGGCGCGGCCGCAGTCCCGCCCGAACCCGCCCGCAGAGCCCTGGCGCCGGTGCACAGGCCGGAGTTTGGGCGTTGCGGACTGGAGCGGTCCCGGGCGTGGCAAACTGCGAAGTGGCTGCGCCCTTCCAGGCAGAAACATTCCAGACTTGCCAAACCCGCTGCTAAAATTCAATCGCCGCCCTCGCCCTGCGGCACCGGTTCTGTCACGCGGTATTTGGCAGCCTTCTCGAGCTTTCCCCAGGCTTCGTAGAGGTCGACGATACGCTGCAGGGCATCGAGTGTGAACCGGCGCGTCTCGCCTAACTCGACGCGGAGAACGGAATAACTCCGCAGCAGGAGGTTTTCTGCCTCTTCATATCGACCCGCCGCCGTCAGGCACGCGCCGATGATGCTCTCCGTATCGGCCAGCGCCCAGTGCCCTTCCGGAAGAGCCCCGCGCTGTATGTCCAGGCCCTCGCGTAGCAGAACCTCTGCTTCCGTGGGTCTGCCCAACTCCAGCAGCGTAAGGGCGAGACAACTTCGGGACGACAAAGTGCTCGGGTGGGCGTCACCCCGAATGCGACTGTATCCTATCAGCGACTGACGGAACAGGGGCTCGGCCGCCGCGTGTTCGCCCATTAGAGTCAACAGATCCGCTAGACTGTACATCGAGGCTAGTGTGTCCGGGTGATCCTCGCCGAGGGCACTGCCCCGGATTGACAGGGCCTCGCGGTAGAGCGGCTCGGCATTAGCGTAATCCCCACTCTTCTTGAGCAACAGGGCCAACAGGTTCGCGCTGTCCGCGACTTCCGGGTGGTTCGGGCCCAGAGTACCGCGGCGTATGGAAAGAGCCTGGCGATACAATGGCTCGGCCGCATTCGCATCCCCCATGTCATGCTTCAACAAAGCCAGGTTGTTGAGGGTGATGGCCACGCGCGGATGTTCCTCTCCCAACAGCTTTCGGCGTATGGCGAGCGCTTCGAGGTAAAGCGGCTCCGCCGCGTCATGATCTCCCTTCTTGTGGAGCATCCAAGCAAGGTTGTTCAGCGCAGTGGCAACACGCGGGTGCTCCTCCCCGAATAGCTTTCGCCGCAAAGCAAGAGACTCCCGATAGAGCGGCTCGGCCTCATCGAATTCACCCTGATCGTTGAGTAGGGTCGCCAGATTGTTCAGGCTTGTGATGATCTGTGGATGTTCGTTGCCCAAGTGTTTTCGTCGGATCGCCAAGGATTCACGGTGAAGCGATTCGGCCTCGTCATAGCGACCCATTTCGGATAGCAACACAGCCAGATTGTTCATGGCCGTGGCGACTTCGGGGTCTTCGTCACCGTGCAATTCCCGCCACATGGCCAGCGCCTCGCGATATAGCGGCTCGGCCTTGTCGAAGCTTCCCTGGTGAAAGGACAGCCACCCCAGCAGCCCCACGTTGCGAGCCACGTGTGCGTCGGCGCCGTCGGCATGCGCCCGCAATATCGGCGAAGCCGCGCGGGCCAGGCGCTCGGCATCCTCGTAATCGCCCTTCTCGAGCAACACGTCCGCCAGGTCGTCCATGTTCGCGGCAACCTGCACGTGATTGGCTCCCAACGACTCCCGGAAGATCGCCAGCGCAGCGCGCAGATGCGACTCCGCCTCGTCGTACAAACCCAGGGCCGAGTAAGTGTTGCCGATTGTGGTACGGGCCGCCGCATGAACTTCGGGCTGATCGACCAACTCACGCTCGACCCGCCCGGCAGCTTCCGTAAGGATCCCCCGAAGGAGCGTCGTGTCTCGTCCCCTGGCCACCTCGGGATCAACCGACGCCAACATGTTCTGCAGGAATCTCTGTATCTCCTTGGCCTTCTCGGCTTCCTGCTCGGCACTGGCACGCGCCTCGACCTCGGCGTCGCGCGCGGTGATCGCGGTGCCACGTTCGCGCTCGGCCGTCATCCGCAAACGATGGGCCTGGCCGTACAGCACGGCCATCCATATGCCGAACCCGATGATCACGAGGAACAATGCAGTCACAAAAGCGAAAGGCCCCTTGTGCCGAGCGACGAGCTTCCTGAGTTGGTAGATCGCCGTGGGCGGACGGGCGAGGATCGGCTGGTCGTTGAGGTACCGGTCGATGTCGTCAGCCAAGGCAGACGCGTTCTGGTAGCGGCGAGAGGGCTCTTTTTCCAGAGCACGAAGAGCGATGGTCTCCACGTCACCACGAAGCGTGCGGACCACAGTGCTGGGTCTGCGGGGCGCCTCCTCGCAGATGACTCGTACGGCCTCATGGATCATTGTGTGGCTGACGTCGTACGGCCGCTGCCGCGTCAGCAGTTCAAAGAGAATGACCCCCAACGAGTAGACGTCGCTTCGAAGGTCGATCTCGTCCGGATTGCCGCGGGCCTGCTCGGGACTCATGTAGGACAGCGTGCCCTGGATCTTCCCGACCTCCGTGACGACCGTCGTGACGGCCACGTCGGAATCCGTGATCTTGGCCAGCCCGAAATCCAGAATCTTAGGGTTACCGTCCTTGTCGATCAGGATATTGGATGGCTTCAGGTCGCGATGGATGACGCCGCGCTGATGAGCGTAGTTGATCGCTTCGCAGATGGTGTGGAACAACCCCAGGCGCCGCCGCACATCGAGGTTTCCGGCTTTGGCGAAATCGATGAGAGACACGCCGTGGATCAGCTCCATCGCGAAGAAGTGCTGTCCGTCTTCCGTGCGATCGGCCTCGTAGATGGCGGCGATGTTGGAGTGCCTGAGGCGCGCGAGCGTGCGGATCTCACGGTCGAAGAGCTTGATGCTGTGTTCATCAACGAACCTACCGCCGCGCATGATTTTCAACGCCACCAGCCGGCGCGGGTGATCCTGCTGGGCTTCGTAGACCGTTCCCATCCCACCGGAGGCGATGGCGCGAAGGACGCGGAAGCGACCGATCTGCTTGCCGATGATCGTGCCGGCCGGCTCGCCCGACGACGGCGCCCGGAGCGGCGGCTCGAGAAACTTGCTGGCCCGGGCGTCGGCCGCCAGCAGCGACTCGACTTCGGCACGAAGGACCGGGTCGTTCCCGCAGGCCTGATCGAGAAAGGCGGCGCGCCGGTCGGGCTCGTGCTCGAGCGCCGCCTGGAATAACCTGGCCGCTGTTTCGCCGGGATCAACCATGGCCGATTCGTCCCACGTGTTCCTTGACCACCTTTCCTACTGACCCCTTGGCAGGAGCCCTCGATCTTCGTGTGGCACCGGTTTCCAGCCGGGTATGTGCTTAGCATGGAATTCGGGTGGCATGGGCAAGGATCGCCTCCAGCAAAACTCTGAATCGAAGATAACGCTTGCCGGCGATCCTTGCCCGTGCGTGCGACACGTTGGCGGGCAACACGGGCAAACTGCACTGCGGGGCGTCGGTCACGAACTCGTCCTGGTCAGGTAGGCGGTAGCCCAGGCTGTGCTTAGCCCAGCGCCCGCTTGCCCATGCCACCCACCGCTAAACACGTACCCAACCGGTGAGATTCCCGGCGATAAATTCTCAGTCGTTCGTCGTCAACGCTCGATAAAGCCAGGCCCTGGCGTATCGCCAGTCCCGCTCGACGGTGCTTGTCGAAACACCCAGGACCGCGGCGGTCTCCTCGATGGTCAGCCCGGCGAAGAAGCGGATCTCGACGATGCGGGCCTGCTGCGGATTTCGCTCACCAAGCTGGGCCAAAGCGTCATCCAGCGCGACCAGATCGGCCGCCTGCTCATAAGAAGCCACCAGCCCCTCGTCCAGGCTGAGTTTCGCCCGCCCGCCGCCCCGTTTGTCGCGGCGATGTCCGCGGGCGTGATCCACGAGGATTCGCCGGATGGCCTGGGCGGCGATGGCGAAGAAGTGGGCACGGTCTTGCCACTCCACCCCTGTCTGGCCCACCAGCTTCAGGTACGCCTCGTGGACCAGCGCCGTTGCTTCGAGCGTATGATCAGGACGCTCATGCCGTAGCAACTGGCCCGCCAAGGCGCGTAGCTCACCGTAGACCATCGAAAGGAGTTGATCGGTTGCCTGACGATCGCCGGAACGCACGTTAGCCAGGAGTTGCGTAGCATCCGCAGACCCACTCATTCCTCAGTCTCTCCAGAATTCCGCAAAGAAACGAGTCTGTAGCAACATTACCGGGTTATATTGATGATCTTCGGCATGCTTGGCCGATGAGTTCTGCGAGAACACAGGACGTTTTCGTAGGAGGATGGCCATGGATGGCCCCGGGGAGTACCTGCCCGACGTAACCGAAGGCATCACTCGGGTCGAAGATCTGCCCAAAGCCGAGGTTGCCCGACGCTCTCGCAATTACCGGCGCCGGCCGTGCCCGGAATGTGAGCATTCGGCCTACCGCGACCGGGTGGTCATGCGGACTTTGCACGACTTGGGCGATCTGAAGGCCGATCGCCCCGTCGATGTGAAAGTGACCTATTCACAACACTACTGCTCACGATGCGGCATCTACTTCAATGCCGAC
>JAUXGE010000064.1 GCA_030622435.1 Planctomycetota bacterium | reverse complement strand
GTCGACGAGGTGTTGTCGGTGGGGGATGCGCTGTTCCGCGTCCGATGCCTCGAGCGTATGCACGAGCTTGTCCGGGGGGGCACGACGTTGGTATTCGTGACCCACCAGCTCGATCAGATGCAGTCAATCTGCAAGAGAGCTATAGTGCTCGAACAAGGGTGCCTGTCGTTCGAGGGGACGGCACAACAGGCGGTCGGGCATTACCTAAAGGCCATGTCGCGTGCTTATGCACACCGTCCTGCGGACCTGGCGGGTGACGACAATCGCCAGACTGATTCCGTTCAAATCCTGGGCTTACGATTCTGCAGTGATACCGGCGAAGATATCGTTTGGGTTCGTCCTCGTGAAACTCTGCGAGCGGAGCTCACTTTCCGCCTGCAACAACCGATCAGAAAACTGATCATCGAAATGAGCATGCGTGCCTCTCTCAGTGAGCACTTGCTGTGCGTGAACTCCGGTCGGGACGGCGTCACGTTCGACGCTCCGGCGGGCAAACACACGGTAACCCTCACGCTCCCGACCCTGCCGCTGACCGGCGGACAGTATTTCTGGAACGTGCGCATGTGGGATGCGGACACGGGAGCGGCGGAAGTGGATACACCGTTTCGCTACCCACTTGCCATCGATGATGAAAACTGCAAGACGGGTATTGTCTGCGTTGACCATGATTGGTCTCTTGCCTCCGATCTTGCTGACTCCGAACGGGGAATCGACGAACCTGAGCCTTCCGTATCGATCCGGGCATGTGAAGGGGTATTCAGTGAACATCTGCCTCTTCGGTGATGCAGGATCGGCCCATATCCAGTGTCTCGCGCGCCATCTGTCGGCCTGCGGGCACGGTGTGCACATAGTTACGCACAAGCCTGCGGAAGTGGACGGGGCCACCGTGGAGCGATTTCGCGTCCCGCGTCCGAGCGTGAGTCGCCCTTATGGGTGGCACGGTCGATGGAAGCGATACCTGCTGAGTTTCCTGCGACGCTTCGACGTCGTGAATGTGCACTTCCTCCTGGATTGGGGCTTCACTCCCGAGATCATGCAGCACGGTCGCTTCGTGGCATCGGCTTGGGGATCGGATGTCGTGGTCCCTCCAGGTGAAGGAGGGCCGTCCCCGGAGTTGACCGCGACTCGTATCGCCGTCTTGAGACATGCCGACGCCGTGACCACTTGCGGCCCGACATTTGCGATGACCGTAGCGGATTACGCCGGTCTGCCAACGGAACGTATCGACGTGGTTCCCTTTGGGGTCGACCTGGATTTGTTCCAACCGTCAGCGGTCAAGGAGGATGATGAACCGTCTGAGGGAAGTCCGCGCGAACACACGGTGGGTTTCTACAAGGGCTTCCGCGAGATTTACGGTGCGGACACTCTGATCCGGGCGATCCCGATCGTGCTGGACACATGTCCGGACACACGTTTCGAGCTGATCGGCGACGGGCCGCAGCGAGCGGAGTGTGTCTCACTTGCCGAGGAACTCGGTGTGGCCTCGCAGATCGATTGGCAGCCTCGTCGGCCGCACGCTCGAGTGGTCGATGCACTCGCCCGATGGGATATCTCGGTTATCCCCTCGATTCACGAGGCGTTCGGGGTCGCAGCCCTCGAATCCTCTGCGATGGGGGTGCCGGTCGTGGCGTCGGATGTCGGGGGACTCCGTGATACGGTGCTCCACGGCGAGACCGGTCTCCGTGTGCCGCCTCAGTCTCCTGAAGCGATGGCAGGTGCTATTGTCGAGTTGTTACGCGACGACTCATTGCGTCAGCGGATGGGGAAGGCTGGCAGAGCATGGGTACGCGATCTCTTCGATTGGCGACAGGTTGTGCAGCGGTGGGTCAGGCAGTATCAGCGAGTCTGTGAGCAAGCCCCCGTAGCAACTTGAGATAAGCCCCCTCGAAAGGGGATCCACGAAATATCCGATAAAACACTTGAGATAAGGTACGCGCGCAGGGTGCGCGCTGCTTGAACCCCGAGAAACAGACGGATCCCCGACCTTGATGTCCGGTAGCGAGACAACTCCGTCAGCACGTAATCAGCAACGTGTGTTGATGGTGGCGTGTGCGTTTCCGCCCATCGGTGGGTCGGGAGTACAGCGATCGGTCAAATTTGCCAAGTACCTTCCGGAGTTTGGCTGGCTTCCCACGGTCTGGGCTGCGGACAGTCTCAACAGCATGCCGCCTGATCCGGCGTTGCTGGACGACCTGCCACCGGAAGTGACGATCCACCGGCGACGGCACCACGGGCTATTGCACAGATTACAGGGTGCGGCACTTGCTCTCGCAACCTATGGGCGCCCGGCGTCGACACTGGGCAGGGCGATTGAATGGCGAATCGCAAACTGGGCAAGGCGATACGCCGTTCCAGACGGATCGGTGCGATGGGCGAGATCAAGCATACGTCCGCTTGTCCGCCTGATTCGTGAGCAGGGGATCCGCGCGATCTACTCGACGTTGAGCCCCGCATCAAACCATCTGTTGGGATTGGAGCTGAAACGACGGACGAATCTGCCCTGGGTCGCCGACTTCCGCGACCTTTGGACGGACGACTATCGTTATCAAGAGGAGTCTGAACCGACGCGGGCGGCCCATCGCCGATTGGAGCAGCAGGTACTCGAGAAGGCCGATGCCGTCATTGGCGTCAGCGACCGGCAGACTGCGGTTCTCGCCTCTCACGTGCCCGCCTCTTCGCACAAGTTCCTCACGATCACCAACGGTTTCGATCCGGATGACTTTCAGAATGGTGTTGCGGAATCCGGGGGTCGGGGCGAGCGGTTTGTCCTGTCGCACGTGGGGCGGTTCGACAGGTGGCGCATTGATGAAGAATGGTGGGCCGGATTGGCGCGTTTTGTCGAGCGGCTCGGCCGGGATCGGCAGCGTTTTGTGCTGCGTATGGTTGGACCAGTTGCAGACTGGATCCACAAAAGAGTGCTGGAGACCGGTGCCGAAGCGGAGTTAATCGGCGTCGTGTCACATGATCATGCCGTGCAGGAGATGCGATCGGCCGATTCCCTGTTCTTGGCGGTGCCCGTCGGACACAACGCGGAATCGGTCATTCCAGCCAAGCTCTTCGAGTACCTGGCAGCGCGGAGGCCAATCCTCGTCGTGGGTCCCAAGGGGGGAGAGTGTGAGCATTTGGTCAGGCGGTACAAAGCCGGTCTGGCGGTGGGGGCGGATGCCAAGGCCATCAGTGATGCGCTCGGCACCATGTACGACCGGTGGAAGACCGGAAATCCTATGAAGGGCTGCCGGGAGCGTTATCTCGAACCTTTCAGCCGGGTTGGCCTGACGCGGAATCTGGCTTCGGTGCTTGATCGGGTGTGTGGAGGCCCTGGGCGGCAGGGTGGGGGAAAACGCGAGATTGAAGGGCGGCGGGGGGAGTGTAAAGAAGCGTTGGTGGAGGCATGTTCGCTATGACAAAGCCAACGGTCTCCGTGATTGTGCCGGCGTTCAACAACGAGCAATTACTGCCCCGTGCGCTGGATTCGGTAATCGCCCAGACGTTCACGGACTGGGAGATCGTTCTGGTCGACGATGGTTCTGTCGACGGGACTCCGGACGTTGCCGCTCAGTACGCAAAGCGCCTGAAGAACCGCTTCATTCTGATCCGTCAGCCAAACCATGGCAGTAGTGACGCGAGGAATCGGGGTATCGATGCCTCACGGGGACGGTTGGTCGCTTTCCTCGATTCGGATGACGAGTTTCTGCCCACCAAGATCGAGCGGCAGTTGGAGCTTTTCGAGCTTCGGTCAAAACTCGGGTTCGTGTACAGCGACTATGCGTTTGTGGACCTCGACGGCGTTCGACACGAAAGCGCCTTCGATGCAAAGCATGCAACCGCCCGGAATGTGCCTTGTGAAACGGTTGGGCCTGGGCTCCGCGTGTGCAGAGGGGATCTGTTTGACGATCTTATCCGCGCGTATTTCATCTCGACCATTGTGGGATTGGTGCGGCGTGAGGTTCTCGGTACGACGATTCGGTTCCCTGTAGATCAGATTTTCGGCGAGGAGTGGCTTTTCTATCTGAAGGTGGCGCGAGCCTGTGAGTCTGGTTTCGTGGACGAGCCTCTGTCGGTCTATCACTACAGGCCGGGAAGCCTGGCCCGTGAAGACAAGGCGAGAAACGCCACATGTTATCGAAAGTTGCTCAAAGCCATGGAAGTCTCGTTGGGGCATCTGTCGCGTGGGCATCGTCGTGTCGTGCGGGGCAATGTGGCACGGGTGGAGCGACAGCTTGGCTACACAGCTTACCGTTCTGGGTGTTATGCAGAGGCGGTGGCATATCTCGGAGAGGCCTTGCGGTATGAACCGTCGGTTCGAACGCTGTATCACTGGTTCCAGGCATTTGCACGTCGGACGGCCGCAAGAAAGCAGTCGGTGGAATGTGGGCCTCGAGGCAGGGGGCGGAATCTGCCCAAGGCCGTGAGATGATTCTATGTGAGTAGGTCGATGCCTGAACGGGCTCGACCATGTGACTTTGATTGGAACCCTGTTGACTACACTCGCAGAGCCAACCGGCACAGAGCTGACGAGGTCCGTCACAGCGACGGCTCAGAACGAACAGTGGGATCACGTATGGAATCACCACCCGTCCGACGCCAAGGACGATGCCCTGCTGGATCGTGAGCGCCGCGGTCCGCGTTGGGCATGTATCGTAGAGAAGCTCGTGACGTCGTTCGGGTCGATCCAGGGATTGCGGACGGTCGAGTTGGGAAGTGGTCGCGGTGACCTGTCGGCGTTGCTCGCGGAGCGGGGTGCACAGGTCACTCTTGTGGATTCGAGCGAGAAAGTGTTGGCCCAGGCGCAACACCGCTTCGATCGCCTGGGTATCGGAGCCCGGTTCGTCCGCGATGATTTCTTCAACAAGTCGGGATCGTGGAGGAAAAGCTTCGATGTAGCGCTCTCGTCCGGGGTGATCGAACATTTCCGGGGAGAGAATCGAACGAAGGTCGTGCGTGTTCACCATGACGCCCTTTCTGCGAACGGGATGGCGATCATCAGCGTTCCACACGCCTGGTGTCTTCCCTACCGTGCTTGGAAGTTCTACCTCGAACGGCGCGGGTGGTGGCCGTACGGGATGGAGCTTCCCTACAGCAAGCGCGAGCTGATGCGTCGGATGCGGCTGGCCGGCTTTGAGCAAACTGAGGGCAGGTGCATGGGATGGTGGCAGTCTATCGGTGACCACTGGTTGAACATGTGGTTCGGACAACGGCCGGATTGGAGTCGCCGCCGATCGATGCTGGACGGAATGATGGGGTTGAACCTATTGGCTTTCGGATCGCGCGGAGATGAGTCAGATTGCACACATCCTCGGCCAAGCCCCCGGCAAAGGCGGATCTGCTGAAGTCGTGTGGGGCGCGTGCGGTTTTCGAGTCCTCAGCAAGGAACATGGAGTAGGTCACAGAGGCGTCCGATATCCCGATCATGCCAGTCGAAACGCTCCACCCGAAGACAGGCGAATCAGAGCCCGGTTCCCAGCCGGTAGACCCGCGAGTTGGGGGTGATACGGAGGCCCCTGCCTGCCAGGACGGAATACGTCCACTTGAGACTATCAGTGCATTGCCGGCTTCCGGATCCACGATTCCTTTGGGAATCGCCTGCGGAGGCTACGTTGCCGCAGTGTGGGCGAATGCCGATGCCGTGGCGGCAGCTCTCTTCGGCGAGGGCATTCCATGGGTGTTTGCACCCATGCTAATGGGGTCCTTTCTGTTGGTGGGTTGGCTCGTCGGGGGGCTGGTAGGGGGGGGGCTGGCACTGGGATTCAGAGCCCGCGGGAACGCGGACGCCCCTGGTTCACGAACTGCACAAGTTAGAAGTGCGGTCTTGAACATCTCGCTTGTTGTTGTTGGCGTTATGTTCCTGGAACGCCTCTTTTACGGACATGATGCACAGTTCGGATTGCGACTCGCACCCATATCGATTGCCGCGGGCCTGATCGGGATTCTGGTGGCCTTGGTCCTGGCGAAACGCCGGCCGTTTGCCTCGGCGTCGGTACATCGTTACACGTGGCAGGTACTGTTTATAGCGTTGTGTGCGATCCTTTGGAGTCCGTTCAACGATCTCCATCACGGTCCGATGTTCGGGATGGGCAGCCTCATTATGAACCTGGGCTACCTCGTGGTCGCCATCATAGTCTACCTCAGCGTTTGGGCGGTCATTGCCCGCATTCCAGAGCGGATCGGCGCGAACGAAACACTGAGGTACTTCCGGTGGACCCTATTCGCCTGCTCACTGGGCCTTGTCTTTTCTTCCGCTGCCCTTACATCCGTAACCCCTCGGCCAATCGACGAACCGTATCCGGCTAGAGGCGCGGGCATCGTCCCTCACCCGGCGGACAGGCCGAACGTCGTGATCATCGTGGTGGACACGACCCGGGCAGACCATCTCTCCCCTTACGGATACCGGCTCGACACGACGCCGGCCCTTTCGGCATTCGCGCGAGAGGGCGTCCTTTACACCAACGCCATATCCCCTTCTTCCTGGACGTACCCGTCACACGTGTCCATCTTCACGGGACTGATGCCAACGGAGCACGGTGCTCACTACCGTGCTAAAAGCGAGGATGACCGAAGCCTCATCCGCCCTCTGGGGGATGGATACACGACACTGGCGGAAGTGCTTCAGGCTCGTGGGTACTACACCGGTGCCATCATCTCCAACACCGTACCCCTCAAACACGAATTGGGAGTGTCGCAGGGATTTCATTATTACGATGACCGGGCAAGACCGGGGCTGGATACGGCCAGGTTGCGGACCGTCTCGCCAGGGCTGTGGCTGAGCCGGTTTTTCCAGCGATTCACGGGACGTACTCGTCTTGGCTACCGGCTCCGGGATGCTGCCGAGATTAACGCCGATGTGTTCGAGTGGTTGGAAGAAGCGGGGGCTTCGCCGTTCTTTCTTTTTATCAACTACGCAGACCCCCACAGACCTTATCGACCGCACCCGGAGTTCGACACGCAGCTTGCTCTGGAGCGGACCGAGGCGGGCAGAGCTTCGGAAACCTCGCAGCAGGACTCGCCCCATCCGAACATCCCGAGTGAGTTGTGGGGCGATGTCGCACTGTACGACGGTGAACTGGCTCATGTGGATTCATACCTTGGCAAGCTGTTTTCCGGTCTGCGCGAAAGGGGGCTGTACGATACCTCCCTCATCATGGTTACTTCTGACCACGGAGAGGCCTTTGGCGAGCATGGCTATACGGACCATGTAAACTCGGTCTATCAGGAGGAAGTGTGGGTGCCGCTCATGATCCGGTACCCAGGCGGTGGGACTCGTGGCCTGGAGCAGGCGTACACCTCGCTGACCTCCCTCTTCCATCTGGTCCTGGATCACCTGGACATCTCCATCGAGATTCCAGAGCTGGCTCCTCAACGAGAGGACCGCCGCCCCGGCGTAATGGCAGAGCTGTACCGCAGGGAGCGGCTCGAGGATGATAAGACTCAGTGGATCACGCGCGCGCTGTACGGTCAGGATGGGGTCAAGACAATCACCGTGCCAACGGAACCGGGAGAGGTCGAGATATACAACCTCGAGAAGGACCCATTTGAGCTTGTCGACCTGTCCCCTCAGTATGTTACGTCGGGTAAGGAAGCGAACACTCGGCTGCGCGAGTGGGCCATGGCCGCGGAGTCGGGCCGCCGGTCGAGTGACGAGGAAGTCATTAGCCGGCAGCTCGTCGAGCAGTTGCGATCATTGGGGTACGTCGACTGAGCGTGTAAACCCGGCGCTCGTTTCGGCTGCCCGGGCAGATATTGTTTCAGGGGCTGGAGGATCCACTCCCCTCGATGGGCAACGGTGCATCGGCCCGGTCTTGAACCGGCGGCGTGGCAGGATACTCGATACTTGTCACGGCCGGTGCGTTGTACGGAGACGAATGGATTGATGTCACGCGCAATTCGCATCATGGTGGATGCTCGCATGTCGGTCGGGCGTTTCTCCGGCGTTGCCCGGGTCGTTACGCACCTCGTGGATGAGCTGGTGAGACAGGACGGAGTTGACGTCGTGGCGCTGTGCGGGCGCGAGGTTTTCCCTCAATGGGCGGATCGAACGGATTTCGAGGTTGTTGCGTGCAGCTTCGATCGCGGCGATCGGACGGCATGCAGTCGTGTCTTCTGGGAGGAGAAGGAGTTGCCGCGGATTATCCGCAGGGCAGGGGTGGATTTATTCCATGCAACGTGGAACAGCGGCATTCCGCTTCGCTGTCCCGTGCCGAGCGTCCTGACGATTCATGATCTGATTCCGTGGCGCGAGCCCGAAACACATTTCGCCACGGTCCGTCAGCGGCTCTGCTATCGGTATGCCATGCGATCGTCCGCCCGGCGTTCGGCATTCGTGACGACGGTGAGTGAGTATGTTCGGGGCCAAGTCATCGAGACCCTGCAAGTGCCGGCCAGTCGAGTCCTCGCGGTTCCAAACGGTGTGACAGTGCCCAGTTCAGAGCGAACAGAACCGGCTGACGGAGCCGACCCGTACGTGTTGTATGTTGGGGGGCTGGAACCGCGTAAGAACCTGGAGGCAGTGTTCGCGACGATGCGATGCTACTGGGATCGGTACGATCCGGGGCTGAGGCTCCTGCTGACGGGGGATCCCGGTCGCCTGTCGCCTGACGCTGACCGGGCCTACGACGACCTTCGGAACGACCTGCGAATCCGGTTCCTCGGCAATCCTGACGATGCCGGGCTCGACAAGTGCTACGCAGGTGCACAGGCCCTGCTGATGCTCTCCCGCGACGAGGGTTTCGGTTTGCCCGTGCTCGAGGCGATGGCTCGTGGCTGTCCCGTCGTGGCGGCCGACCGGGCTTCCTTGCCGGAAGTCGTCGCCGACGCCGGTTTACTGGTCGATCCGGATCGGACCGAGGAGGCGGCCGACGCGATACGTGTGCTGATCTCCGATCCCGAGCGACGTGCCGAGTTCATTCGTCGGGGGAAACGTCATTCCCTGGCGTTTCGTTGGGAAACGACTGCCTCACGGATGCGAGAGTTATACGAGCAAGCCCTCGTCGATGGACGACTGAATGGTTTCGAGCCTGTTCCACCAGGAGACACGGATCCGAGGCGTGCCGTGTCATCCGGGGCTATTACGAACGGGGCATGACGTGCGACAGGTGGGGGAGAAGATCCGGCTGCATCCAGAGCCGACACGGGCACGCCGTGGGTTTACCGCAGGACACCGTTGTAGCTGCCGAGACTCCCCCCCCGACCGAAAAGTCGAACACCAGACACGTCCAGCGGTTTCCTCGACAACAAACGGCAAACATGCGAGAATCCAAACCACCAGTGCTCTGTCAGCATTGAATTGGCGGCTGTGTGCCGTGGGCAGGAGCCGGCAGGCCCCTGCCGTCAGGCGACACAGAGGACAGACGAGCTTGCCCTCGGCTCCCAAACCGAGAAGTCGAGATTGTCGGAGTACTGGCCGTGACTGACTTGAAAACAACAATATTTGTGATCAATCAATGAAGCCTGAGTCTCTTGTTGAACTAGCGGCCGGTGGTGATCTCGAGACCGTATCCCATGCCTGGACGAGCGTAATCGAGGAGGGTGGAACTCCGTTGGCCGAGCTGACGGGCTTCAGGGATGTCCTGACCGAATTGTCCCGTGCAGGTCACGCTGCACAAGCCGAGGAGTTGGCCTGGACCGCCCTGGAGATGCTCACTTCCCGCCATCCCCCTGAAGAGCTTCTCGCGGTGGCAGGTGCGTTCCTTGGTGCCGTCGAGGGCAGCGAAGAGGTTCGCGCGCAGGTCGTCGGCCTTTACCGGTCCGCGTATGCCGATTTCGAGGGGATCGACAACCTGATCGAGGAGGCTGGTCTTGGAGGGGGCAGACCGGTGAGGCGAGCGTTGCGGACGCTCGATGTCTGCCTCAACTTGAAGGAGGGGGACCACCTTGCGGCGCGCGATGACGATGGCGCGGCTCGGGTCGACTCGATTGATCCGTCTACTTGGCAATTGAGTATTACAACCTGCGACGGTCGAGAGAACCTCGATGCCGTTCGACTTGCGGATCGGTACTTTCCTGTTCCGGATACCCATTTTGCGGTCTTGCGGCACTTTGCCCCGGAACGACTTGTCAAGCGATTGTCGTCCAATCTGGTCGATATCGTGGTCGATTTGTGCCGGGGCAGGAACAACAAGATCGACAGCGACGAGCTCGAAGCGATCCTCGTTCCGGATTTGCTTACCGAGTCCGACTGGAAGAAGTGGTGGACTCGTGCGAGGACCGCATTGCGCAAACGCTCTAACTTCAGGATTAGCGGACGCGCCCCTTATAAGATCGAGTTCGACGAGACGCCGATCGCGCTCGAGGCCGAGATGCTGGAGGCCTTCAAACGCCTGCGCGACCCGATGGACAAACACGATCTGATTGATAAGTATGTCCGTGACTGCAAGCTGCGCGGTGAGCAGCCCTCAGACGCTGCCGTAGGTACGTGCGCAGATCAACTCACCCGGCGAGCAATGGAACTGACTCGAGATGGGGCGTCCGAGGCGGGTTTGTTCTGGATGATCGTGCGGAGTGTGGCCGAGCAGGTCGGCGCCGAACCACCGAGGGAAAGCGGCGAGTACCTCCGGACGGCTGGAGACCTGAGAGTAGTCTTCAAACACATCGAGAGCCCAGCGCTGCTGGACCTGGCATGTACGGCGCTTGTCGAGGCAAGGCCCGAGGATTGGCAGGATCAGCTTCTGGAGCTGCTCCCTATACTTCCCTCGGCGGTGTGCGATCGGGTGTCCGAGCGTCTCCTGGAAAACGGTCGTGATGCGAGTGATTTCGAGCCGATCATCGAACAGATTATGGCCTCCTCGGTGGATCATTTCGATGCGTTGCTCTGGCTTTGGGACGGTCCGACTCAGGCGGATCGGATACCGTGTCCCGCTGCCGTCACCATCCTGACAAGAATTTTTCGCACTTTGGACGAGTGCCGTCGAAATGACGGCATACCACGCGAGAAGTCTAAGAAGATCGTGGCTCGGGCGCGTGCCGTGCTGTCGGCTCGAAAACATGAACGGTTCGATTCCTGCGTCGACGGCATGGATCCGGGTATGGGCAGCGCCCTTCGCACGGAGCTTCGCAGGCTCCACAACCTCGGGCGTGCCGTCCAGGTGGACCTGGTGAACCACTTGGACCGTCGTTGCCCGCCGGTCCGCACGGGAAAGTGGATCGATCTGTGGACGCTCGAGGATGTGCTGTACGTGACCCAGGCCGGTCTGGCCCGCAAGCAGGACGAGATTGAACACCATGTCAACGTCAAGATGAAGGAGAATGCCGAAGCTATCGGGAGGGCGGCCGAACACGGAGACTTGAGTGAGAACTCGGAGTACAAGTTCGCCTTGGAGGAGCGAGATCTGCTGAGAGCCAGGCTCGCGCAGATGAATTCCCAGGTGGCCGCCTCGCGGGTGATCTCAGTGCGGGATGTACCCACCGATTACGCGGGGATCGGGACGAAGGTGACATTCAAAAGTGAAGCGGACGGCATCCCTTACGAGTTGACATTCGTGGGACCGTGGGAGGCAGACCCGGAGAAGAACTGGCTCAACTACAAGGCTCCGCTCGCGGCGAAGGTTCTGGGGCGGCACGTTGGCGAAATCGTGGAGTTCGATCACTCCGGGGCGAGAGGCAGGTACGAGATTGTGGGTTTCGAGAACGGGTTGTCAGCCGGCGAGTGAGCAATGATGCTCGAAAGGCCGTGAACCGATCGACCGGGTGCAGTACGTGAATCGCAGGCCGATCGGGTGGTGCGAGCCGATATTGGTCATCTGGATCGGGGGTTGGTGCGATGAAGGCTGCGATCGTCGGGCTGCCGGGCTCGGGGAAATCGACTCTGTTCACGGCCGTAACCGGCAAGGCCATCGACCCATATGCGGCCCCTGAGCCGCACGCGGCCGTTGTCCATGTCCCTGACCCGCGTCTTGCCTTTCTCGCCAAGCTCGGCAATCCCAAGAAGGTCACGGAAGCCACAGTCGAGTTCGTGGACGTTCCCGGTTGCGCGCTGGATGACGTCAAAGGACAGGAGGACTGGCGTCGTCTTCTTCCCAACGTGCGTCAGGCCGATCTCATTGTGCTGGTAGTGCGCGATTTCGAGAACCCGGCCGTGCCGGCCTATCGCGACCGGATCGATGCGCGGGCGGACCTGGACGCCGTCTGGGATGAGCTGATCTTCGCCGATCTCGATGCCGTCACGACGCGTATCGAACGGATCGAGGCCGCCCTCAAGAAGCCCACCAAGACGCACGAGGCCGAGAAGCGCGAACTCGCCTTGCTTACGCGCTGCCGTGAAGCGTTGGAGTCCGAAGAGCCGTTGTCGTCTGTCATCACAACGGACGACGAACGACGACAGGTGTCGAGCTTCGCCTTTCTGACCGAGAAGCCGTTGGTGGCCGTGCGCAACGTGTCGGACGATCGTGCGACGAATGTGGAAGCGTGGGATGGTCCGCACGTCAAGGAAACGGTCAGCCTCAGCGCTTCGATCGAGGCGGAAATCTCGCAGCTTGATCCCGAGGACCGACCGACCTTCCTGGCCGATCTCGGTTTGGAGGAACCCGCGAGCGATCGACTTATCCACGCTTGCTACCGTGCGGCCGACCTGATCTCCTTCATGACAATGAATGCGGAGGAGGCCCGCGCGTGGACGATCCCGAAGGGCAGCACGGCCGTGGAAGCCGCCGCCAAGGTCCACACCGATTTGGCCCGCGGGTTCATCCGTGCCGAGACCGTGGCCTACGACGACCTCGTCGCCCACGAAGACATGAAGGGCGCCAAGGCGGCCGGCCGCGTACGCAAGGAAGGGAAGTCCTACGTCGTCCAGGACGGCGACGTGCTCCAAATCCTCTCGAGCTCGTAGGAGCCCTCCGGGGCACGCGTGGCAGTGTGGCACCGGTTTTCCAACCGGTGGAATCTGTGCATTCCAGAGCACCCACTGCTTCAGCTCCTCTCCACCACTTAGCCAAGGCCCAGACGCTCCAAACCCGGTGGCGGCTCTACAGAATGTCCGTCCCTTCGAGTCTCGTTGCACGGACCCCGGATCGAGGTTAACCTCTCCATGTGGTGGGGGACTGCCCAAAGCGGGCGGTCGCAAGACCCGGCACAGGGACTGGGAACCCCATGGCCCGTGGAGGTGTTGGAGGCCTCGCAATCAATCGTCGCTCCCGAATCTAAAGACAGAATGCACGCAATAGGAGATTCCGCATGGATACGATGAAGGCTGTCGTTAAGACCAAGCCCGAACTCGGCGCCGAGCTCCAGGACAAGCCGATCCCAAAGCCCGCGTCGGACTGGGTCCTCGTCAAGGTTCGGGCCACTAGCATCTGCGGCACGGACGTGCACATCTACAAGTGGGACCCGTGGTCCGCGTCACGCATCGGCGCCAAGGCGTTGCCGCAGATTCTGGGGCACGAGGTGGCTGGCGAAGTCGTCGAGGTCGGGGCGCACTGCAAGCGTATCAAAGTCGGCGATTACATCTCGGCCGAGACGCACATTTACGACCCCGGCGATCTGACAAGCATGCTCGGCGCGTTCCACGTCGGCAAGAACATGAAAATCCTCGGGGTGGATTATGACGGGTGTTTCGCCGAGTACTTCGCCTTGCCAGAGTCGATCTGCTGGGCTAACGACAAGTCGATCCCGCCGTGGGTGGCCTCGATCCAGGAACCGCTGGGCAACGCGGCGTATGCCGTGCTGGGCGAGGACGCCGACGTTGCGGGCAAAACGATGGTCATAACGGGCGACGGGCCGATCAGCCTGTTCGCCGTCGGCGTCGCCCGATCGTGCGGCGTGGCCAAGATCATTCACTGCGGGAAATACGACTTCAACATGGAGATCGCGCGCAAGATGGGCGCCGATCTCCAGCTCTATACGAACAAGACATCAGCCGCCGAACGTCTCGAGTTCGTCATGGATCACACGAACGGCGACGGCGTCGATATCGCCCTCGAGATGGTAGGCTCGCAGGATTCGATCAACGACTGCTTCGCCATGGTCCGCAAGGCCGGGCGCGTGACGGCGTTCGGCATCGCGGCCGAGTCGCCTGTGCCGATTGACTACAACAACGGAATCGTCTTCAAAGGGTGCCAGATTCACGGCATCAACGGCCGGAAGATCTTCGACACGTGGTACCGGAACCGGAACCTGCTGGCCAACGGCCGGCTCGATCCCTTGCCCGTGATCACGAACCTCTTCCCGTTGTCCGAGTTCGCCACCGGCTTCGACAAGATGCTCGAGCGTCCGAGGAAGAGTGCCAAGGTGATCCACTTCCCCGACATAGAGGAATACCAGGCGGCCGTCAAAGCGATGAAGAAGTAAACGTCGAAACGTCAAAATCCGAACCGCAACCGTAAGGGAGCGGCATGCTATCAGAACCGCGACAGTTATGGAGCGGCATGCTATCAGAACCGCGACCGTAAGGGAGCGTTAAGAAGCGGGTAGGTCGGGTCAGCAGACCCGACGGGCGCAAGGCGTAGCGCGTAGCGTGGGTCATCCGACCCACCTTTTGACGTGACGGAGGGACGAAGAAAATCCGAACCGCAACCGTAAGGGAGCGGAATGCTATCAGAACCGCGACAGTTATGGAGCGGTCACAACGGAGCGCAGATGGGTCAAGACCCACCTTCTGCAACGGAGTGATGTCATGGAACGTAGGGCGGGTTTGACCCGCCGGAATAAAGCGGCGGGCGAAGCCCGCCCTACAACAAAGCGATCGGAGCACGAATATGTATGGCAAAATGAAAGACGACCTTCAGCGGGAACTGGCCTCGATTCGTGAGGCCGGTCTGTACAAGGAAGAGCGGTACATCCTGACGCCCCAGGCGGCGGACATTCGCGTCGAATATCCCGAAGGCAGCCCGCCCGAGGGTGTAGTCAACTTCTGCGCGAACAACTACCTGGGCCTGTCCTCACACCCGAAGGTCATCGAGGCCGCCCGTAACGCGCTCGAGACCCACGGCTACGGCATGAGCAGCGTCCGCTTCATCTGCGGCACCCAGGACATCCACCGCGAACTCGAGGCCAAGATCTCCGACTTCTTCAAGACGGAGGACACCATCCTCTATGCCGCCTGTTTCGACGCCAACGGCGGTGTGTTCGAGCCTCTGTTCGGCAAGGACGACGCCATCATCACCGACGCCCTGAACCACGCCTCTATCATCGACGGCATCCGCCTCTGCAAGGCCTCCCGCTCCATCTACAAAACGAACGACATGACCGACCTCGAGGCCAAGCTGAAAGAGACGCAGGGTGCACGGTACCGCGTCATCGCCACTGACGGCGCGTTCAGCATGGACGGCACGATCGCCCAGCTCGACAAGATCGTGGCACTGGCCGAGAAATACAACGCACTCACCATGGTGGACGACGCCCACTGCACCGGCGTCATCGGCAAGACTGGTCGCGGCGCCACCGAGTATTGCGGCGTCATGGGCCAGGTCGACATCATCACGTCTACGCTCGGCAAGGCGCTCGGCGGGGCCTCCGGCGGCTTCACGACGGGGCGCAAGGAGATTGTCGAACTGCTGCGTCAGCGCTCCCGGCCATACCTGTTCAGCAACACCGTCTCGTCGATCGTCGTCAAGGCCTCGATCGCGGTGATGGACATGCTCACCAGCAGCACGGAGCTGCGCGACAAGGTCGAAGCTAACACGAAGCGTTTCCGCAAGGGCATGACCGAGGCCGGCTTCGGCATCAAGCCGGGCGACCACCCGATCGTCCCGATCATGCTCTACAACGCCAAGCTCTCGCAGGACATCGCCCGCGACATGTACGCCGAGGGCATCTACGTCATCGGTTTCTACCACCCCGTCGTCGGCAAGGGCCTGTCGCGCATCCGCGTGCAGCTCTCCGCCGGCCACGAGTTCTCCCACGTCGACAAGGCCGTCGCGGCCTTCGCAAAGGTGGGCAAAAAGTACGACATCCTCGGCAAAACCAAGGAGGAGATCATCGCCAAGTACGGAGAATAGACTTCGAAGAGTCGAAACGTCGAAATCAGAGCCGTGACCG
>JAUXGE010000181.1 GCA_030622435.1 Planctomycetota bacterium | reverse complement strand
GCTGCGATTACGATGCAGGCAAGATGCCTGCGCTACGTGTTTATGGCGACCTTGCGCTGTACTGCTAGTTGCCCCGTGCACTTGCGATGCCCACGGCGCTTGTGCGACCCATTCAGGGTCGGTCGAATCGTTGGGGATCCGTGATCCGCGGGCGGCGTCCCGGCTTGAGCCGGGACTTGCCCGCGGCTACTTTCTTTCAGCCTTTCAGGCTGAGGATCGGTCCGCCCGGAAAGACAAACGGGCATCGTCGGTCAACGCCGCGGGATTCGTGTAGAACAACGAGGGTCGGCCCGAGGGTCCGGTTTCCTTGTGCAGTCAGAAACCGTGCCTCCGGCCGAGGGAGCTGCCGATGAGTGCAACACGCCCCACAACCGTCCGAGTTGTAATAATCTGGGCTTGCTCCCTCCTGACTGTACCGGCGTGCCTTCAACCCGCGCCGAACCGGTCCGGCAATGCACCCGAGCCGGACACCCGGCAGGATTCACAGGAGGATGGTGCGGTCACATCCGACCCTGCGGCAACGCAGCCGGATCCGATTGTCTTTCCTCGGCCGATCGATGATCCGGGCCGCTGGCTCGTGGTCGAGAAGACCACGCACCGAACGTCCGGGGCTTGGGCGACGGGCTCATTCGATCAGAGTCGCAATAAGTTGACGATCATGACGAATGACGTCAGCCAGTTCTCCATCGACACGGACAGGATTCTGATCGACTGGGATCAGCTCGTGATCCTCGGCATCGACGGTCGCAACAGCGAGCTTCGTAAACGCAACTACTCCGTGTTGCACATTGCTCTCGACAAACACGGAAGATGGGTCGTGCTGGAGCCGTAGGATCGTAGATCGGGCTTTGTCCGACGGAACCTCTGACCCCCGTGTCGGCCGAGGCATAGTGTGCCACTGCTGTGTCAGCAGTGCGGTGTGTACCTTAGACCGCAGGCCTCCGACGAACATGGCCGCGCCCGGCTTCGCCGGGTCTTGGCCATGGCACCCGTGCGGAGTGAGGGACAGGTCCGTTCTGGGTGCCATGTCCAAGCGCAGCGCAGGCATGTGGCGCCACCCCTGTGGGCGGGCGTCAGGGCGAATGCTCTCGCAACCAGTGGCCGGCGCGATCCAGTTTCGACCGGATGTCTGCTTGCTCGCTCTCACTGAAACGGCGTAGCTCTTCCCACCACAAGCGCTGATCGTCGAGGGTCAACGCGAACTCGTAGCTCTCCGCCGCGCGCCGCATGAGATCGACGGTTTCTGTAGCCTCCGCCGCCTCTGCCAGCCGATCAGCCAGATCGACGTATCCGGCCGGACCGTTCGGGTAAAGCTCGATCACCCGCTCAGCGGTGTTGACGGCGGCCGCGTAGTCAGCAGCGTCCCCGGTTTCCTCCGCACGCATGCGGCATATCTCCATCTGCATACGGTGCGAAGATATTTTGAACGGATCGCGTCGAACGGCCTGGTCAAGCGATGCAGCGGCCAAACGCAACGCCTCGGTGCGATACTCTGGAAGTGACGACATTGCCACCAGCCAACGCGTGTGCTCCACGCAGGGAGTCGGATCGACCGGGTCCGCATCGATGGCATCAATGAACGCCCGGTGAGCAAGCTGTGATGTGAGGGGTACCGGTATCAACTCGCTACCCGCACGACGGGCACGTTCCAGAAGAACCTCGGCGCGTGCAACTGGTACCACTGCCACATACACGACAATGACGAGACCTGCACTGAGCGTGACCAGCGCCAAGCGCCATCGCGGCCTTCGGCTCCGGTCGGGGAGTTCTCGCTCATTGCGCGGCTGCCATGTGGGAGACTGCTCGATTGGATGTTCCTCGTTTCCCGAGCGGTTTGCGATACACAACGCAAGCAGTGCGAACAACGTCGTCGCCGTTGCGGGAACGA
Source organism: Planctomycetota bacterium (assembly GCA_030622435.1). GTDB lineage: Bacteria > Planctomycetota > Phycisphaerae > UBA1845 > UBA1845. The sequence continues at coordinate 7,464 of JAUXGE010000181.1, read as the reverse complement.
ACGCGGCGAAGTTGATCATGTCATGAAGCAGGAACGCGAACAGCCCGACGGCCACACCCATCCCCAACACCTGATTGTCCGAGTTGGCCGATTCCTCGCCACGAAGCCACCAGCCTCCCGCCGCGAGAAAGCCGACCAGCCAAGCGAAACCGATCGTAACGGTGGAGTAGTACAGGAAGCTGGGGTCCTTCGTACCGAGCAGAGGAAGTCGCCCGAGGGTCACGACCAGAGTCAGCGCAACGGTCCACATCAAGACGGCCGGTCCACCCGCATGATCCTCCTGCTGCCCGGGTGGACGTGGCTCCGCGGTCTTCGGGTGCGGTCTGACAATGACCCATGAGGCCCCGACGATCATCAGCAGCATGCCGGTCAGACCGAGCACACCCCAATCGGCCGCGGACTGAACGAACAGGTTGTGCGGGTTGGAGACCTCCTCCGGACTTTGAATGGACTTGTAGCCGAGGTAATGGCGACCGAAGTTCTCGCGGCCCACGCCGGTGAGCGGGTGGTCCGCGATCAAGTCGGCGGACGCCCGCCAATACTGCCACCGGAACGTCATCGACCAGGTAGGAAGCCGGTCGTGGTACAAGCCGTGTCCGAAAACGGCAGCCGCCCCGCCTGTGATGAAGAGCCAACCGATCACAAAGGCCTTGGTGCGATGCGCATCGATCCACCGCCGCAATAAGACCACGGTGCCCCACAGTATCAACCCCACACCGACCGCCAGCATCGCCCCCAGACTTTTTGTCCAATAGACGGCGGACAGAACCAGAACTGCAACCGCCGTCGCCCCACCGGCGGCAAGTCGCTCCGCGTCGGTTTCGGCCTTCCGCCATCGAACAATCGAGAACCCGACGGCAGCCATCCCGCAGAGAACGAGATAGCTCCCTGTGATATTGCTGTGCGGTAGAAAACCCGAAGCCTCCCGGCTGAGAATACGACGCTCGAACGACTCGACCTTGGCGGAATCCAGATCGACACCCTGATTGGCCCAGAAATCCTCCTTGGTTGACTCGTAGTGCTCCCACGTTTCATCGAAAAGAGAGAACCGCTGCTCGTAGCAGTGGACGGCCTGAACGCACGCGGACGCAAGAACCGCCGAGAGTAGCAGGCGCCGGTGCCACGGACGGTTCAGAAGCTGCGCCAACGTGATGGCGAGAACCGGGTAGCAGAGCCAGTCGATCGAAGCGTTGATCGCCAGCCGTTTGTTCCCCGCCACAATGCAGGACACGACAATCGCGACTGCGATGAGCCCCGCGCCCAACCCCAGCCCCGTCCGAAGATAAGGCCGGGGCGTGCCGATCGCCTTGGCCAGCAGCCAGCCGCCGGTAGCGAGCAGAATCAAGACGTCGAAGACGAGCGTCCGAACCGGTGACGGATCGGATACCGCCTGAAGCGCCGCCGTGATCGGGCTACCGGCGGAGTCGTACGACTCACCGACCAAGGGCCGCAGGATCACTACGGCAATCAGCACGAACAGGGATGTTGTCTCGATAGCTCGCTGCACGACGATTCTACGGTACCCCCCCGCCGATGTTCTCGCCCCAACGGTGCCGGAGGCGTTCGCCTACATCCCATTCGGGGTGGCATGGGCAAGGGAAATATGCAATTCTCGCTCCGTGCCGACGCACTCTTGGGCTGCAAGAGCCCGTTTGTAAGCATGAAGCGGAGCTTGCCTGTGTTGCACAACTGCGGCCGCCAGCCGCTCCGGACACGGGCAAGAGCCGCCCCTGGACACTCCTTAGCACTCGGCAACGCCTGCGGAGGCGGCCCTTGCCCATGCCACCCTCCTCGGATTCGCCACCCAATCTGGGATACACCCAAGGCCTTCGACAGGCTTGGACCCTATTGGAAACCCGGAGTACTCGGGCTACAATCATCCCACGGCTTGGGGCATCGTAATCTCTCTTTCACGGACGGCCACACCCTTGGCGAAAACAGTCCCACCCAGTCTGACAGCCCTTGGTGGACGCGAACTTCCGCCTAGAATCGAAGTCCACGGGCGGGCGTACGACAGACGCCGGGTGTTCAAGAACGACTTCTTTGCCATAACGGCCCTGTACGAAGGGGATGCGGGGAGAGTCCTCTTGAAGGTCCAGCGCCAGGCCCCTTTCCTGTTTCTCCCGATGATGTGGATTGGTCGCCTTCTGCGAGCCCGCGAATGCACCGCATTCGAACGCCTGGATGACGTAGCCGGTGTACCCAAACTGATAACCCGATGGGGTTCAACTGGGCTGGTCCGTGAGTACGTCGAAGGTCACCCCCTGGCAAGGCGCGAGCGCGTTCCGAATGATTTCCACGATCGGCTGCGGATGCTCATCGGAACGATCCACAAGCGCGGCATGGCCTACGTCGACCTCGAGAAGTGTGAGAACGTCCTTGTCGGGGAAGACGGGAGACCATACCTGTTCGATTTTCAGATTTCATGGTATCTCCCGCGCCGCTGGGGTGGGGAGTTGTGGCCCGTGCGCCGCCTGCGAAGCTGGCTTCAGGCCGGGGACTTGTACCATCTGATCAAGCTGCAACGTCGCACGCGCCCCGATCAGCTCTCGCCGAAGAGTCTGGCGGATTCGTATCGACGACCGTGGTATATGCGGGTATACCGTTTCGCTACGTGGCCGTTTACCTGGTGCCGTCGCCGCGTTCTCAACCGTGTGGATCCTCGACGGAAAGTGGGCGAGCGAGGCCGCGTCACTGATGACAAACCAATTGGAGTGCCCTAGGCATGCCGTTTGATGAAGTGAATAACGAGGCAATCGAGTCATTCCGCCGGTACATCGAAGACTCGGTCGCTACTGATGACCGCTACGGACCCTCGCAGCGCGTCGACCAGGACGATGATTCCACCCTGGCCGTACGGTTCGAGGCCGGGTTGTCCTGCTGGTTCGAGGTGGCCGCGTGCACGTCGGCACCGAGCGTTCGCGTTGGGTTCCTGGCCACCGATCCCACCACAAGTGGGGAGATCGAGCAGGAGATTCGTGATTCGGGCGCAGGCTTGACTCAGATCGTCGGTGCCGCGTTCGGCGAGGCCGGTCTCGATTGGACGGAGCCTCCCGTCGAGCGGGTGGGGGCGGAAGGTGATCCGCTGCATCTCGTGACAACGTTTGAACTCGACGAGCTTTCCGACCTCGACCGTCCCGAGGTTCTTGGCAAGACACTGCGGATGCTCGAGGGTTACCTGCTCGCGTTCGGGCCGGCCACCATAGATGAAGACGACGAGGGTGAGCCGATCGAAGACCTCGATTGACGACGTCCCACCGCGGAATCCTGTTCGGCTGGAAGTCGGGGTCAAACAGCGCAAACAAAACCGGATACCGGATCATGGCTTTCATGTGGGACCGACTTTCCAGTCGGTCAAAAGACAGGCTGGAAAGCCTGTCCCACACACACGCTGGTGACGCCCGGACGCCAAATGCAAAACCGCCGCCCGCAATCTGGATCAGGAACCGGTGTTCTCGCCGACCGTGAAGTATGTGATGGCGAGCGCTTCCTTCCCAGTTTCGAGGTTCTTGATCGATCCGGCGATCACGTACATACCCGGAGTGAGAGGGGCGATTTCCGACACGACATCACCCGTTATCCGGTTGCGGATCGTAAAGTTGTCACCAGGTTGGATCAGCGAATAAGCCTGACCGAGATGGAACGTGCCCTCGTCCGCCTTGATCGCGTAGGCGATGCTCGAACCGTCGGCCGACTCCACCGTGTCGAGCGTGCAGGAGAACCCTTTCGGGGCACCCATCAGCGGCTTGAACGCCTCGGCTCGAATGGAAGGCGTGGCACTCGTCGGGGCCTCGACAACCCATTGGACCTGGGGATTACCGTCCTGCTCGACATAACCGCCCTCGAGACCGTCAACGTAGATCCAGGCTGCAGGCCGGTAGAAATCGTCCAGGCTGGGTGCGCCGCGGCCGGCCTTCGTCGTCGGATTGTTTTCGGCGGTAAAAGCCGCAGGGCGCGCCGCCGTGGCGGAGCCCATTCGTGAAGTCGGCTTATCGCCCGAGCCGGCGATGGGCCGCGACTTCTTCGAGGACGAACATGCCCCGGAAAGGACCAGAAGACAAACCGTCAGGCCGCACATGATTCTTGGCGTACGCATGGTTACTCCCTATCGGTTCAAGCGCACAATGATTCCTCGTAGCAAACCACGACGCTAGACCACGACCACCTCCCTGTCAAGCCTCGATGTGCCGGGGCGATGCCCGCGTGCGCTGAGAACGCCGCCAAACTGGACCGATGCCATCGGCCCGGTACAGTATCGTTTTCGCCGTCCTGCCCCCTTTGGGACCTGGCATGAGCCGTGGCGAGCCGACCCGGAACCCGCTTGGTCCACCGGGCTCGGATCGCCGAGCTTAGCTTGACCCACGGGCGGCGGTGGCAGGAAGCCTGATGGTGCTCCTGTTTGTGACGGAACGCCTGTCAGTCGTCGTGCTTGGAGTGCGCAGCAAGGACGACCGCCTGGCGTGCTGGAGAGAGTGGTCGGAGGTGGAGTTTATGACATCCAAGCAGATACGACAGCAGTTCCTCGACTTCTTCGCCTCGAAGGAGCACGTGATCGTCGATTCGTCGCCGGTTGTCCCGCTCGACGACCCGACCCTCATGTTCACCAACGCTGGCATGAACCAGTTCAAGGATGTCTTCCTGGGCACCGGATCACGACCCTATTCCCGGGCGGCCGACACGCAAAAGTGCATCCGGGCGGGCGGTAAGCACAACGACCTCGACGACGTCGGGCAGGACACATACCACCACACCTTCTTCGAGATGCTCGGGAACTGGTCCTTCGGGGACTATTTCAAGAAGGAGGCCATCGAGTGGGCGTGGGAGCTGCTCACGGAGGTCTGGGGCATCGAAAAGGACCGCCTGCACGCGACCTACTTCGAGGGTGATCAGGCCGACGGGCTCGAACCCGACACCGAGGCGGCCGAGTTCTGGAAGACGGCCACCGACATCGACCCGTCGAACATCCACCCGGGGAACAAGAAGGACAACTTCTGGGAGATGGGCGATACCGGCCCGTGCGGACCGTGCAGCGAGGTCCACATCGACCTGACTCCGGACAAGTCCGGTGCGTCGTTGGTCAACGCCGGGGACGCCCGCGTGATCGAGCTGTGGAACCTCGTGTTCATCCAGTTCAACCGCGATGCGGCCGGCAAGCTGACTCCGTTGCCGGCCAAGCACGTCGATACGGGCTTGGGCTTCGAGCGACTTTGTGCCGTACTGCAGGGCAAGCACAGCAACTACGACAGCGATGTGTGGACGCCCATCTTCGACGCCATCCGTAAACGAACCGGTGCCGCGGCGTACGGTGGGATGTTGCCGGGCACTGCGAAGGAACGAGGCGACGAAGGAAGTGAGCCGCGGACTTCAGTCCGCGCGGAATCACGTGTGGCACCGGTTTCCAACCGGTGCAGAATTCAGAATTCAGAATCCGACATTCCCCAGCTCATGACCGACGTCTCCTACCGAGTGATCGCCGATCACGTCCGCTGCCTGACTTTCGCCCTGACGGACGGTGCGCTTCCCAGTAACGAAGGTCGCGGCTACGTGCTCCGCCGCATCCTCCGTCGCGCAGTCCGCTACGGCCGGCAATACATGAACGTGCACGAGCCGTTCCTGTGTGACTTGGTCGAGCGCGTGGTCGATCACATGGCCGACGCTTTCCCGGAGCTACGCACCGGACCGAACCTCCAGACACCACGCGACAACGTGAAATACGTGGCCGACATGATCCGCGACGAGGAAGCGTCTTTCCTCAATACGCTCGACCGTGGGATCCGGCTGTTCGGTGAAGCCGCCGATTACGCCCGGAAGCGCCACCACGGCAAGATCACGGGCGAGGACGCGTTCAAGCTTCACGACACCTACGGCTTCCCCATCGACCTCACAGAACAGATGGCCGAGGAACAAGGCCTGACGATCGACATCGGCGAATACGAACGGTTGATGGAGGAGGCGCGAGCACGAGCACGAGTGAGTAGCACTGGAGACAGCGATACCAGAGGGAGTCTGGCTGAGGCGATCGTTCAGCACAAGATACCGCCTACGGAGTTCGTCAGTGACGCTGTGTGCGTTGAAGACGCAGAAGTCATTGGACTTTTCGTTCTGGAGGAGGATGCGGTCAGATGGACGCCCGAGGCACTTCCGGAGCAATCGCTCGCGGTCATGCTTCATCGAACGCCATTCTACGCCGAGGCTGGTGGACAAGTCGGCGACCAAGGCATCATTTACACGGGAAATGGGCGCTTGGTCGTGCGTGATACCCAGAAGATCAGCGATGTGCACGTCCACCTTGGGGAAATCGAGCCCAATGAGCCTCCTGCCAATCTGGAGTATGACGAGGTGATCGCTGAGGTCTTCGAGTTTCGCCGAAAGCCCACGATGAAAAACCACACCTCCACCCACATGCTCAACTGGGCGCTCAGGGAGGTGTTGGGGGATCACATCGAGCAGAAGGGATCATCGGTCGATCCGGAGAAGACGCGGTTCGACTTCTCGCACAACAAACCTCTGACCACGGAGGAACTGGCGCGAGTCGAGGATCTGGTCAACGAGCTGATTCAGAAGGACGTACCGGTTCACACGAAGGAAGTCCCGCTTGAGGCGGCCAGGAAGATCAAGACGCTCCGTGCGGTCTTCGGGGAGAAGTATGCCGATCCCGCTCGGGTCGTGTCGGTCGGGGCCGAGATCGGCGAACCGGGCGTGGACGATCCCGATACGCTGCTCGGCAATCCAGATGATCCCAAGTGGATGAAGCACCCGGTCGAGTTCTGCGGCGGGACGCACCTCAAGAACACGGGCGAGGCCGAGCGGTTCGTGTTGATCCTGGAGGAGTCCGTGGCAAAGGGCGTCCGCCGTCTCGTGGGGATTACCGGTGAGGACGCGCTCCGGGCAGAGGAAACCGGGCAAACCTTGCTTGCGGAAGCAAAGGCACTGGCGGACAAGCCGCCAGTGGCATCCGACCTTGAGCCGCGGGCTTCAGCCCGCGCGGAGCCCCCGACCACAGGAGTGTCACGTTCTGGCGCTCCGCACGGCGGACCCTCCGATCCGAGCCGCGACAGTTATGGAGCGGTCACCAGGCCGAGCCACGGGCTCGGAACAGGGCAGACCTCGGAAGACCTCAGCACAAGACTCGCCGCATTCCAAAAAAAGGCCGAGGAAGCCGTGATTCCCCTGCGTGTACGGCGCGAGTTGCAGGAGCATATGGCCGAACTCCAGAAGGAAGCCAAAAAGCAGCAGAAACAAGCGGATGCCAGCTCGGGCGACGCCGTGATGGATCAGGTTGCGAAGCTGTTGGAATCGGCCGAAGAGGTTGGCGGTATCAAGATAGTCGTCGGCGAGGTTCCGACAGCTCCCGCCGACGCCTTGCGCGGTGCGATCGACTGGATCCGCAACAAGGTCGGCGCCTCGGCCGTGTTCCTGGCAATGGCGGATGACAACAAGGTGACACTCATTGCCGGCATGAGC
>JAUXGE010000126.1 GCA_030622435.1 Planctomycetota bacterium | reverse complement strand
TCGGCGAAATGCAAGCAAATCGCGAATGCGAATTTGCTCAGGACCCCTTCCATGTCCTCAACTTCTTGTGCTTACACGACTTAAGGCAGCTAAAAACTTCTACTTGCGGAATCGCTGCCTAAAAGGGCCGACCTACTCGCCCGCTGCGCGGGTAAGGCCCATGAATGGGCCTTTGTTGCACGGATTACGGCTTCCTGATCTCCGGGATATGGCACCGGTTTCCGTGGCGCCAGCTCACGGAACAAGCCGTCGGCGAGTGGCCCATGGTTTAGCCGTGGGGGATGCGAATCGTCGTGTCCCACACCTCTGAAGAGGCGGGCCACCCGTCGTTTCCTCGTAGCGTCACTCCTTGTGGGTGACGCCGAAATCGCGGCAACGCCACCCACAAGGGGTGGCGCTACATTGGCTTCGCCAAATAAGAAGAAGCACTAGAATGTCATGCCCAGCCGATATCCGTCGTGGATTGCAGCGTTGGCTCGCCGTGTCGTGATCGTGTCACCCACGGCGTACACATCGCCATTTGCGTATTCGAGCTGCCTGTCGGGTGTCAGGTTGGCCAGTATGATGGTGTCGCAGGCAATCGTCACTTCCTTGCCGTCCGCATCCAATGCAACCACGCCTTCCGGTGTAAGCTCTTTCACCTTGTGCCTGGTGTACTGAGTGACCCCGCTCCCCTTGAGCTTCTTAATGTAGCGCCAGATGTAAGACGGATTGACGTCCAGACCGAACTTCTTTGCAGATCCGACCATCGAGACGTCATAGTCACCCTTGTCCACGAGGAAAAGCGCCGTGGAGATTGCCACGCCCTTGTCACCGAGCACGACGACGCGCTTCCCCGGCTTCACCACGCCGTCCATCACGTCCAGGCAGCTTACGACGTTGTCGCCGTCGGCGCCCGGGACGGCCGTGCGGTCGGGCTTGGAACCGGTTGCGAGAACCACCTTGTCCGGCGATTCCTTCTCGATCAACTCAGGCGTGACGGTCTTGTTGGTGACGATCTTCGCGCCGTTCTTCTCGCACTGGGCCTCGAGGTGATCGACAAGGCGCATAAACTCGTTGTCGCCCCATGGGCCGTTGGCGGCCGTGGCGGCTTGACCGCCGACGTGGTCCTTGCCCTCGTAGATCGTGACGTCATGACCCTTCTCGGCGGCCACGGCGCCGGTCTGCAAACCTGCCAATCCCGCTCCCACGATCATGATCTTCTTCTTGTCGGCAGTGGGCTTGAATCCGTAGAACCCCCAGTCAGCCTCGTTTTCATGGCCCAGCGTCGGGCGAACGCCGCAGGTCAGCTCGGCGTCGCGGAACAGCCTCGCCAGGCAGATGTTGCAGGCCATGCACGGGATGATGTCATCCTCCCGGCCCTCGAGAATCTTGTTCGGGAGCATCGGGTCGGCGATCATAGCCCGGCAGCTCTCCCAGAAATCGATCGTCCCCTCTGCCAGCGCCGCTTCCGGGTATTCCGGCTCGAACAGCCGATAGGCCATGCACACCGGTATCTCGAGGTTGTCCTTCATACGCCTGGCGATATGGAGCCAGTTGCCCTGGGGAATGTCCCGGGAGATGACGGACTCTGCGGACTCCTGCCAACCGACAGTCACCGAGAGCAGATCGACCCCGGCGTTGCAGATGATCCGGTTGATCTCGAGGCTCTCCTCCGGCGTGCTGCCGCCACGGTCCAGGAGCAGCTCCTCGCCACACAGACGAATGATGATCGGATAGTCCGGTCCCACCTCCTTGCGGATGCCCTCGACGATCCGCCGCGGGAACTCGGCGCGCCCCTTCGCATCCCCGCCGAACTCGTCAGTCCGCTGGTTCGTGTAAGACGAGATGAAGTTGGAGAGCAAGTAGCCAACGATGCCGGAGATCTCGATAGCGTCGTAGCCGGCCTCGGCGCATCGGCGCGCCCCCTGAACGTGCTCCTCGATGCACCGTTCGATGTCCTCCTTGCTCATCTCACGTGGGGGGCGGAACCGGGGGAGTCGTTGCTCCACGACGGACGGACCCACGGTGTAGTCCAGGTGGATTCCCCCGACCCGGCCGCAGTGCATGAGCTGCAGGACGGAGACGGCGTCGTACTTGCGGATCACGTCGGCAATTCGCTTGAGACCCGGGATGAACTTGTCGTCCCAGATAGCCATCATCCCGACGTAGCCCTTGCCCTCGCCCGTCTCATCCGTAAAGGCGCCCTGAGTGGTCACGATGCCCGCACCACCCCGGGCCTGAGCCTCCATGTACGCCACTTCCTTGTCGGCCACGTAGCCGTCACGGTAGTTGAAGTTCGTCTCGGTCGAGGCGTACTTGATGCGGTTCTTCGTCTCTATCTTGCCGAGTTTCCCCGGTGAAAAAATATGGGGGTATTTCTTTTGTCCGGGAAGCATCCTGTTCTCCTCATGCTGTAAGCCGGCGGCTCGGGTGGCTTGGGCAAACACGGGCAAGCTCAGTCTTGCCCATGCCAACCGCCGCTAATCCACTTTGACAACCACGGCAAGCGCCGTGTCACCGGCCGCGCACCCGGTGAACAAACCGTACCCGCCTCCGCCAAGAACCAGTTCCTCGATCAGTTCGATGATCAGCCGGGCGCCCGTCGGCGCCTGCGGGTGACCCCAGACGAGCGAGCTGCCAAAGCGGTTCATGGCCGACACCTCGATGCCCATCTCCCTTGCGAAGTACACGTCGTTGACCGCAAAGGGGTTGTGGGTCTTGACGGCCTTGACGTCCTTCATTGCGATCCCGGCCCGTGCCAGCGCTTGTTTGGACGCCGGCACGTTCGCCATGGCCATGAAGCCTTTGTCCGCGCGATCCTGACCGAACGATACGATGCGAATCGTCGGAGCCGGGTCCCGACTCAACTCGGCTGCCTTCTCGCGCGTCGTGACGATCATGCCCGCGTTCCCGTCAGCGGGGTACGTTTGCGAACCGAAAGTGACCGTGCCACCTTCCATGGCGGGCTTGAGCTTCGCCAGGCCTTCCGCTGTTGTCGGGAAGACGCCTTCGTCGCCGTTTACCGTCTTGATGACCTTGCGCCCGGACGAATCCTTAACCTCGAGCGGCAGCGTTATGTATCGTTTGAGAAAGGCCGAATCATCCGCTAGTGCATCCTGGTATTGCTCGTACCGCATCAGGGCGACGTCATCCTGGGCCGACCGGTCGATGCCGGCAGCCTTTGCCAAGTTCTCAGCCGTCTGGACCATCGAGCACCGGGCGAATGGGTCGCGACTGAAGTTGTCCCACACCCAGTCTTCCTTGTCCCCGATTCCACCGATCGCCAGCGGGTTCGGGTAGTAAATGTGAGGCGAGTTGCTGGTCCGATCGCAAAGAAGCGTGAGCACGGCCTGGTGGGTGCCAAGCTCGACCTCCATCGCGGCACTGGCAATTGCTCTTCCCGACGTCGCGCAGGCCTGGCTGAACATCGGGCCGGCGATACCGGGTGCACCGATGAGACCGGCCACCCAGGGCGCACCGTAGAAACCGTGCTGCTGGGGCACGGTCCAGCCAAGGAACAGACCGTCAAACACATCGGGGCTGACACCCCTGTCGGCAAGGGCCTTCGTAGCCACCTCCGCCGCAAACTTCATGGCGTGCAGATGAGCCAGGCTGCCCTGCCACCGGCAGAACGGCGTCGACCAGTATCCACCGTAAGGGACGTATGCGTTTTTGAACTCCATAGCGAGTGCTTCCAGTTGTACGGTAATTGTCTTGCCAGCATGAACATTCGCTCCACCGGGTCGGAGACTTTGCCCAATCCTCCGAGCAGCGGGTGCGAAGAGCCGAAGTGTAGAGGGGATGCCTGGATTTCGCCAGCCCAACGCAGCGTGGCCGGGCCTGCGGGCCTGCGAGGGGTGCAGGTTCTTTTTGACACCTGCAGTACGGAGACCACGGGTGCCCCATATGCCTCTCCGACGGGACCGTAGCGCAGGCTTCCAGCCTGCAAACACCGTGCTGCCGACACACCCGTATTACCTTTCGCGAAACCGACCGCCAACGGGCTGCTGCGTCAGTATTCAGGTGACAAAAGACATCTGTGCCCGCCTGAGAGGTGTGTTATGTAGCTCACCCGTCCTCGGCTGTGTTCGATGCAGCGCAGCCGCCCTCGGTTGTACGTCCCCAGCCGGGGCGGTTTGGATAAGTCGACAGGGCGCTCGAAAACGCGTGCGTCTCGCGTGCAACACGGGCTCCCACCCGCTGGAACGCGGTCTGGGAGCCCGTTGACATTGATCTCACCGGCTTTCTAGCATCCGGGCTTGGGCGGTGGCTTCTTTGGAATCTTGACGCTACCGCGCGGTGGCCGCGGCCTGGGTCTCGGCTTGGGCGGCTTTGGGCGTGGCTTAGGCCGCGGTCTCACGCGTGGCTCGTCTGCCGGCCCCTTGCTCGGGTTTCGCACCGGCCTGACGACCGGTTTTGAAGGTCGTTTGTCGGGCACGTCCGGTCGCACGGCGACAGCATCGTCCGGTGGCTGTGTCGGCGGTTCCGGCGATCCAGCGGCCAGCCAGTAGGTTCCCGCACCGAGCGCCAGGATGGCAGCTCCTACAGACGCGATGATAGCTGTGTTCCTTCGGTTCATGACAAATGCCTCCTGAAAGCCTGCCTCGACAGGCTTTGATTCCCAGGGCGATTCCCAGCGGACCGGGAACGTGCGGCAACGCATCGCGCAGGCCGGTGCGTTTGGTCCTGGACCACGGGGTGACCACGGCGATGACCAAGTCGGTCAGAGCGACGACCGGCCGGTCACGACGACAAGAGGAACACGTGTTTCTCAATGTCTTAGATGCCTGAGGGGGTCTTTGGTTCCATCCGGACCGGGAATTGCAGCTCGAAGCCCGAGACAGTCGACCATCCGCCCCGCCTCTGTGACAACCGGAACATTGACGGCGAGGGCGGATTTGTTACGCTCAACCAACGATTGACGCCGGTCGGCTCGCGAGTGGTGGAAGTGACTCGCCCCATCGGCGTACAAGGAGTTCGCGTCCATGATGAAAACCGGTTTCAGCTCGCGGGTCTGTCCTGAGTGGGATCTGGAGACGATGGTCAGAAACGCATCGGCGATGGGTTTCTCCGGCGTGGAGCTCTTCGGGCTTCGCGGCGAGTTCGACCTTCCGCGCGTACCGGCGTTGGCGGAACAAACGGAAAGCGTCCGCCGTCTGTTAGAGGAGAATAACGTCGAACTTGCGTGCCTCTCGGCCCCGATCGCGATGGATTCGTGCAGCGAGAGCGAGGTCTTGCAGCAAGAGGCGACCCTCGAGGAATACGCTGAACTTGCGCTCGAGTTGCGGTGTCCCAACGTGCGGATTGGGGCCGGGAGAGTGCAGCCCCTGGACAATCGAAACGCGGCCCTGTCGCGCATCGGCGGATTGCTCGAAAGGCTGGTGCCTATCGCGATGAAGTCTGGGATCACCATGCTCGTGGAGAATGAGGGGGACTTCCGTGCCAGCGGTGACGCGTGGTTCCTGATCGACGCCGTGGGGCACCCGGCCGTTCAATGCTGCTGGAACCAGTGCCGTGCACTGACCGTTCATGAGCGAGCCACACGGTCGATTCCACGCTTGAGCAGCAGAATCGGCATGGTCCACATGGCTGATGCCTCATTCGACGGGCGTGGCGCGCTGGTGGGTTACAGGCCGTTGGGCGAGGGAGACGCTGAGGTCGGCCGGCAGATCGAGCTGCTCAAAGGACTGATGTACAACCGGTACCTGATCTTCGAGCAACCGATGGCGGGTGGCCGTGCGGCTCCAGACCCGAAGGCTGTGCTGGAACCTGCGGCGAAGTTCCTCCGCGAGTGCATCGAGCAGGAACCGACAGTGTTGTCCGCCTACAAGGGAGACAAGCGCGCGCCTCGGATGGCCTCGCCCACCCCGGCATCCGCCACCGGCTGACGATCCGTCTTGTTCGTCTCGGTGTAAGGGTGTTCCTGTCGCCCACGGTTGTGGGCGCAGACTGTGGCGTGTGAATACGTTCATGCACGGAGGTATGCAGAGGTTCCCGGTTTCCACGCACCTGCTCGGGCGGCGGGCCGGCTCGTCGCGTTTTAGCCTGCCGTAGCGGGCGTCTTTCTGCTGTTGCGGCGTATGTTCAAACTTCCATTCCTGTGTATCGGGTTCGTGTTGTCGGCCAGTGCGGCCGTAGCGTGGCTCATCCTCCGGTCCTGGTCCGCACCCGGCGGCGTTCTGCAGGATGCGGCGCGGACCTGTGCTCTCCTTGCGTTCCTGTGGACCCTTGCGGCGGCTGTGGTGGCGCGTCTGCAAGGTCCTGGCGGGCAACCGGACCACTGTCAGTCCGGCAATGCAGCACCGCCTCCTGCCGGCTCGTGGAATTTCGTGGGTGTCGCCCGTTTCGCGGCGTTGCTGCTGGGTGTCACTGCGGCCATCGTCCTCTCGGTCATCCTGGCCATGAGGGTGATCTTTGCAGTGACGGACCTGATCAACAGTTACACGCAAGAGGTTGCGTGGAACTACGGTTTCGGTGTGACAGGTCTGTGGAGTCTGGGGTTTCTTCTGGCAGCGTGCATTGTCGCCTCGCTCTCGATGCGTGATCGGTGCATGGGCACCTGCGCGGTGTGTAGTGCCGCGATGCTGGCATCTTGGGCATGCCTTCTGGCGCCTGCATTGCGGAGTATGCCGGCAGGCGGATACGAAAGAACGGGCAGCATGCTTCTGCTCCTCGCTACCCTGTCAGTGCTTTTGTGGCTGACGGCCGTTATCATGCGATCGATCGACCGATACGGCTCGCGCGGAGCCCGGACTGTCGATGCGACGGTACCCAACGCGGCCGGATCGGCGGATTGTCCCACGGACGATGTAGCACATCGCGGCAGAGGCGAGCCGGCGGATTTTCGCCCCTGGCCGGGGCTGACAATGGCTGCAACGGTGATCGTGGTGGGTGTTGTCCTTCTCGTGTGCTATCACCTTGCGGTGCCGATCGCCTTGCGACCCGGCGGATTCCGCCTGACCGCCCTGGTGACGACGGCTTCATCCGCGTTGGCGGCTTTTGGGGGTTTCCTGCTCCTGTCGCGATGGTGGAGTGCGTACCTGGCCGACGCTGCCATGGTGTTGGCGACTCTGGCATTGTGCGGACTGGCGACACTGGCCGTGCCGTCACAGCCGGATGCGCTGGCAGAGCGATACCCGCTCGTCTTCAACGCGATGATTGTCGGGCTTGCCGTGGCGACCGGATTATGGACGGAGCTTGCATCTCTTTGGCAGAGACGACGCGACAAGGGCGGTGATTGGACTACGATCTCGAGACTGATACCCTATGCGAGGAGGTTTTCGTTCTTCAGTGCGGCGCTGGCCCTCGTAGTAGGCGCGATGATGGCACTGTGGCCCCGATGGCCCACGGTCTCCGCCACTGACGATACACTCGGGCGCGTGACGGCGGGAGTGGCTGCCAATCTGTTTCTGCTGCTGGTCATGCTGTGGTGTTCGAGACGGCTGCACAAAGTCACCTTTCAGATCCTGACGGTGCTTGCTGTCGTATCCACCGCGGGATTCCTCCTTTCCCGCATGTTGGCATTCACCCCGCGATTCGGCTGAGTGATTTCAGGTGTAAACGCCCATGCGTGCCGTGGTTCAAAGAGTCGGGCGGGCGGCCGTCGATGTCGAAGGCGGCGTCTGTGGGTCGGTCGAGAGCGGGCTCCTGGTCTACCTTGGTGTAGGCAGTGATGACGGGGAAGCGGATACGGTCTACCTGGCGGACAAGATCCGGCACCTTCGGATCTTCCGGGACGAGGCCGA
Source organism: Planctomycetota bacterium (assembly GCA_030622435.1). GTDB lineage: Bacteria > Planctomycetota > Phycisphaerae > UBA1845 > UBA1845. The sequence continues at coordinate 3,723 of JAUXGE010000126.1, read as the reverse complement.
CCGGATGAACCTCGACGTGGTTCAGGCAGGCGGGGAGGTGCTTGTCGTCAGCGCGTTCACTGTCCAGGCCGACGCACGCAAGGGTCGCCGCCCCTCCTTCGAAGCCGCCGCGCCACAGGACCGGGCCGTCGTCCTCTACGAACTCTTTTGCGATGCTCTCGAGCGCACCGGCGTGCACGTGGAGCGGGGCTCGTTCGGCGACGTGATGAATGTACAGTCCGTCAACGCCGGCCCCATCTGCATCCTGCTCGACTCGCAGCGAGTGTTCTAAAAAAGGTGACATTCTACTTTTTGCTTGCGCTTGGCCTTGATCCGGTTGTAGGTTCTGGCCATGTCGAGGACCGCGCGAGCGTCGGTTGGCGGGATGTGCTACCACGTCATCGACCTCGGAAACTGAACACAAAGGGCCAGGATGAAGTTGAAAGTCCCCTTGCCCCCCCCGGATCGAGGGATGGCGAAGATCGTGACGACCTACATCGGGGCGGGCCCTTGCCCGCCTGCCCTGACAGGCCGTTGAAAAAGTGTAGCGCCGCCCCTTGTGGGCGGCGAAAAGCCACTTTGATCGTCACCCACGAGGGGTGACGCTACACCGTTGTGGCTAACTACGTGTTTTTCAACGGGCTGCTAAGGAGGGATGTCAGGCGTGGAATTCAACGCCGAAATAAAGTGTCAATGGATCGAATTTTTGTCGCCGCGCATTTTTTTCTTGCATACATGTCGAAATCTCGTTACCTTGCCCATTCTGTGAGCGGGTTCGGCGAGGGAAGCCGCGAACCGGCCGCGCTGAACACGTAGCACTTCAGGTGACGCGTCGAGCATGTACGTCGTGTGAATGGCTTGCCGCTTTGAAGCCAGTCACCCGGTCGAATCTTCGGCAGGTTCGCTGTCGCCGTGTTGCGCGTGTGACGAGGCCCCAACGAAGGGGCAGGTTCGTCCCGACACAGCCCGTTTGCCAGTGGCCTATCGTTGTCTGTCGAGGGCAGGGTGTCGTCGTGCAGAGGTTGGAGGGACAAGCTCCTGTTCGGCGGAGTCGGGCGTCCCCGGGCTCCGCGCCATCGCCACACCTCGATCCATCTACCCCTCGCGCTTGTACCCTCCGCAAGGCGGTTCAGTTGCTTAAGAGTGCTGCCAAGGACCGACGTGTCCTTTTGCGCGCACCGTTCATTGAATCCCGTGAAGATACCACCGTTTTCTCAGAGACACATTCCGTCCGGCAAAGAGGAGGTGTAGAGCAACATTAAGGTCACACGAAGCGTGATAATCTCGTGATTTTCGTCCTGGCCGGCATAGTACTCAGTAGTGCCTCGGCCGCTTTCGCGCAAAGGCAACAGGCAGTCGCAGAAAAATGTCTAAACGACAATCCGGATTTTACAGCCAGGTTTATGAGTCCCCTTCGCCGTGCATCCGTGCGTTGATGCACTCTGAGCGCAGCATGACCTCCATGTGGCAGGCCGCGCCGGAGGCGGTAGCGTGTGTTCGACAAAGAGACGACATTCCTCTCACCGCAGCATAAGAGCTGCTAAGGCGGCGGCACTGGGCTTGTCGCTCTTGGTCGGTGCTCACGTGACGGCGGCCGGCGCCGCGTCCCCGAGCTATGCCTGGCTCGGCTGGTTCTCGCTGGTTCCGTTCTTCCTCGTGATCCGCCTGTGGCGTCCGACAGGTGCGATGCTGATCGGGGCGCTTTGGGGTGCGACCCTGTATGCGTCGTTGGTCAGCCAACCTCACGCGGACCTTGCCTTTTCCGTTCAATCGCTCGTCTTGGCCACCGCGATTCCCGCGGCTTACGCGTATCTGGGCGCACGGGTCACTCGTTGGATCGGCTTTAGCCCGATTCTGCTCGGCATCGGATGGATGGGCGTTGAGCTGGCGTTCGTGCGGCTGGGCCTGTACGGCGGCCTGCTGGGCGCAGCCCACGCCGACGCCACCATCCTGCACTGGGTGGGCAGGACACTCGGCTACGTCCTTGTCGCTTTCCTCGTTGCTTTGGTGAACGCGTCGCTCGTATCCGTCCTGTGCGGTGTTCGCTTGAGCATGCCGCCATGTTCGCACCGAATCCGACTCGCAGCTTGCGGGGCGTTTCCTGCGCCTCAGACATTCTTCAGTTTCCCACTGTCTGCCATTCGCCCGTCGCGGCCACGCGCTCCGCCGCCAACACACTCATCGATGATGATCGCAACGGCGCTTTGAGCGTGCCTTCATGCTGGGCGCGTTCTCGAGACGATGTTCGACAGGAGGATGTTCACGAAGGGAATTCAATTCTTATCAAGGCACATTGAGCTGACAAAGAGGAGGTCTAGAGAGATGTCACGACAAATCACGAGTTCTGTGTTGGCCGGTGTTACAATTGGCATATTGTTAGGCTGCAGCACGCCGGTGCTTGCCGGGATGCAGCAGGCCATCGCGGAGCGGTACTCGAACGACTGCCGCACATGTGAAAACGGCACCAACCACGACAAAGAGTGCTTGACCAATGACGATTGTCCGGGAGGTACCTGCGAGGACAGAGCCGCCAAATGCCTGGTGAAGTATGTTTACGGGATCGTATTTAGGGCAAAAAGTGACAAATTCGCGAACTGTGACCTGCAGCCCATGGACCCTTATACGCGAATTAGTTGCTACACTGGGGAGGTTGCATTCGGTGCAACAGCGACGGCCGACATTCTGGGAATCGCCGTCGTCGGAGAGCAAAAGCCAGGCCCGCTGTGCGCTAAGTGGTATGCTGACACGGCGTGCACGGACTTCATCGGCTATGCGGAGCGCGCGCCGCGGATCGAGCTGAACATGGATGGCAATGTGAACGTGGTCGTAGAGCACGGCGCTAGAGAGTGGAACGACGCCACGAACGAGCCCGGAGACCCGCTCGGGACGATCTACGGCCGGGATGTACAATATGCTGTTACGGATTACTTTCGGCCGCTGGAGGATCTGAACGACGATCTGTTCACGGACGGATCGATCACCTGGCATCAACTGGACCCCTTTACACTCGAGAATTTTGGGGATGATAATGCGCCCGGGTATGATCTAGGCGCGCTTGCCCAGAGCGACATAGTACTCTTCCGGTTTTACACTGGACCAGCGGAATCGGAGACGGACAACTACGAACTCGTGCAGTTCTGCTTGAGTGAGACCTGCATTCCCGCCGTCTCTCAGTGGGGCATCCTCGTGATCGCCCTGTTATTGGCGGCCGGCGGGACGATCGTGATCAGACGGAGGCGCGCGATGCCCGCGTAGCCGTCTCAGCATCATATCCGGGCACCTGTCCGTGTTGATGCGGGGCGCTGGATTTGGGCGACGTTCGGCTGGAGGATGTTCGCGGAAGGAAATCAGGTTTTATCAAAGCACATTGAGCTGACAAAGAGGAGGTTTAGAGAGATGTCACGACAAATCAAGGGTTCTGTGTTGGTCGGTGTTACAATTGGCATATTGTTAGGCTGCAGCGCCCCGGCGCTTGCTCAACTGCGGATGGCCGTGGCGGAGCGGTACAAAAACAACTCAGGAGTCCCGGCCCGATGCTTGAGGAAAATTATCTACAACTATGCAATCGTAGGTCAACCGCAGAGTGATGAATTCGCCATCTGCACGAAAAGAACCGTGAGCGGGTACACTGTCATCGAGTGCACTGGTGGGGTGGTCCAGCCCGATGGGACAGCGCGGGTGGCGTTTGTAGGAACGGCCACCAGCCGCCGTGCGGAGGTGATATGCGCGAAGTGGTACACTGAC
>JAUXGE010000279.1 GCA_030622435.1 Planctomycetota bacterium | reverse complement strand
CCCAGGGCGTAAGCCCTGGGACATGGACGCCCCCATTCGTTCCCAGCCCCGTAGGGGCGACAGAGCCCTCACCGCTTGCTCTGTCAGAGGGTAAGGGAGAGGCCGGGGGTAAGCCGGCCAGGGCCATTTTCTTCAGGCGACGACACGTGGCACCCCGGTGGGCCGCCGCAGGTAACCGTATCTCTTGCGGCGAGAAGGATCATCTCATCGATCCCCCAGTGCTTCATCCGAGGGGCGGTGACTGGCACCCCACAAAGGCCTATGTGCCTCCTCCCGAAGTCCACCTGCCTGGCTCCTTCGGGACAACCCATTCTCCGGACCTCCCGGTTGGGCTGCCCTAGCTGCGTACCCTTGTCGACTTGTGCAAGGTTCGAGCAGGCGGTTCTGTACGGGCACGGACCCGCACAGGTAGGCTTCGGTGCTCTGCTTCACCTCCTTTCTTCACCTCACCGTTTCTCGACTCAGTCCTGAGCCATGGCGGCTCACGCGCCCCTATGGGGCTTGTTCCCCTCTCGATGAGTGATTGGGAGTGGTCGGTGACAGCTGCCTGAAATGTCAAGCGCGTGGCACTGCACGGCTGGGTGGCCGGGGCGGGGCATCTTGTTGGTGGTGGGTGGAGTAGAATCTCCTTCTCCTGATTTAATGCTCGGCTTCGGTTGCGTGGCGCCTCGCTCTCGACGTGCGGCTTGGTTGGGGAATGGAGGAATAGGGGAGAACCCGGTGGCGGTCCAGGATTATCCACACCGAATCGCCCTCGAATTGCCAACGCACGCCTGGCCATCCGCCACGATCTCCGTCATCCTCCAGCCGGCTGTTGCACCAGCTACTTGACCCACTCGCGAATCACGCGTCCCTGACTCTCTGAGTATTTCATTTCATTCCTCTGTCAGAATCAGTTCCGACGTGTCTTTCAGGTGGGTGAATAGGGGTGCGCGGTCGGGTGAAGACGCAGGGCCGGTCATACTTCTTTGAACGAACCTGGTGGACAAATGTGGTGATCGTTCTGCGCTCACCCGGCGCCAGGTTCGTCGTGGAGTATTGGAGCCGGTGAGCGCGGCACTCGATGTCGGATGTGTGTCACCCCAATACGGTTGCGCGCCCGACGACTACCCTCGTACCTGCTGTGGTAAGTGTCCTCAGTTACAGGATCACCCGTATGCGAGTTGGCGTACGGTCGCCGCAGCGGCAGTAGCGATACCGATTCGTGGAGTTCTGTGATGTGCCCCTGCATCCAGCAGGTACATCTTTTGTTTTGCGGTCATTATTTGGAGACATTGAAGTGAAGCAAGTAAAGCGAACTGGTCTGTGCTTGTGTCTGTTTGGCGTCATGTCGGGGTGTTTAGTCGGCGTGACGACATCGAAGGGATCCGACGGGATCGAGGTCGGCGATGTCCTGGTAACCGTGTCCCCAAGCACCATCGTTCTCGGGTGTGACAAGGGGTCCATGGTTACGGTTCATACCGACATCGCGCTGTCCGCGGTCGATCGGACCTCGGTGGAGCTGAACGGCGTACCGGCCGCGTACACGAAGTCGGACAACTGTGGCAATCTTGTAGCCAAGTTCAACCAGGAGGATATTGAGGCCATCGTGGCTCCGCCGGATGCGACGCTAGTGCTTACGGGAATGACGATCGACGGCTTCCCGTTCTCCGGCGCCGACACGGTTCGTGTGATCGAGGATCCTGCCCCCGAGAAGTAGCCCAGTCCGCCGCCCAGTCCGGTGGGTGGCCCTATTGTTTCGCTCAGACAATTAGCGCGTCCAGCGGGACGGGCCGCGGGCATTGGACTTGCACTGTGTGTCAGAGTAGTGGCACGCCCGGAGTCTCGGGGGCCGTGGACCGTCCCGCCGTTCTTTCGAGACGGGTCGCACCGTTGACACGATCAGCAAGGCCGTTGCAAGACAGCATCGACCTGGGTCACCGGCCGGCTGGCCCATCCACTTGGTGGTCGCGGAGTCGAATCCCCTTTTCCCAATCGATACTTGGCTCAGGGTGGGTGATACCTCGCTCTCTACTTGTGACGCAGTCGGGGTGCGGAAAAACCGGGCATAAGTAGGTGCCTATCCTGAATCACCCCGAATTACAGTCCTGAATCACTCAATCGGGGATCAAGGGGGTTGCCAATACCCGCCGCGGGGCCGGCCGGAAGCTTCAGCTTCTGCGATTATGCCCCTGAAGAACCACGCCGTTGCACATGCCACGCCACGGGGCGCTCGAAACCCGCCCATCTGCGAGTGTGCCTTGTACATATCCGAAAGACGCGGGTATCATGCCAGCTGGCCCGAAGGGGAGTGGTGGTTGGTGGTCGGATCAGAGGGTGAGCTATGACCTCGGACACATCTGACATACGGCATGCGGCCTTGTGGCTTGTCGGATCGGACATGCCCGGTCTTCTAAACCTCGGGGCGGCGTTTGTCGCCGAGCGAGGCGGCAATATCGACAAGGACATAGCCGACAAGTTCGGCGAGAAAGCAGTCGTCTTCATGAGCATCACGGCCAGTCCCGAGGACATTCAACGGATGGACCGGGAGAAGGGGCAGCTCAAGTTACGAAGCGGCTGCGGCGTCGTCTTTCAGGCGATGAAGGAACCCACCGTTCCTGACGGGTATCAGGATGATCTGTACGGATTTGACATTGTCATGGACGATGCGGCCGGGCTCATCGCGGAGCTGACGGCACTGATCTCCGATTTCGGCATGATGACCATCGGGCACACGGGCGAGCGAAGGTTCGCCCCCGGACCGAGACAACAAGTGCAAGCCGGCCAGAAGTACGTCATAATGCTGCCACTCGAGTTCGACCATATCGGTTTCCACCGTGAGCTGAACGCCATCGTCAAGAGATACAACGGGCGATTGGTCACCCCCCTCCGGAAGGTTCCCGGCCTGTTATGGTGGTGGTAATCGGTCGGACACACCTCTCACGACGCACGGCATCCCCACGGCTGAAGCCATTGTTCGCCTGATGTGTCTTTTCAGAGGTGGGGCGTACGACGATTCGAGTTCCCCACGGCCAAAGCCATGGCCCACCCGGCCTTCCTGACTGCGTGCCACTAGGTGGCACTGTGTACAGTGTCGATCGCTTCCTCCAAGAATAACGCTATCGGACTAATCGCAGCTCGATGACAGATTTGAAACTCTATGTCGGTATCCGGTGGTCCTTGTGATTCGCTTTGGAATCTGAGCCAAAGCTCCCGATAATAAGGCGATCGAACGCCGTGTCTGCCTTCCCGCGACCAGCGCCGGATTGCACGCCCGCCTGATGAAGACAAGCCTGCCTCTCGCCGAAGATCGGGTAGGTAGGGGTACGGCTCACGGGACGATCCAGGGGTGGTCATGCCGACGTGGATTCCAGGCGTGTCTCGGGAGAAGACTACATCTATTGAGCATCGACGATACTCGGTCAAACGATGCGCTGCCTCGAACGTACTTCGTACCGCGCGGCGCTACACTTGCGCGGGAGACGGCCCGCAGCGCCGATGATCTGCGCCGACTCCGTGCCGAGTTGGAGTTGCTCCGTCGTATCCGGCGTCGCGCCTCGGCACAATGGCAGTGGTATCGGTTCCTGCCGGCGCCTCCGGCAACGACCGATAGGTTCACGCCCAAGGAGCGGGAGGAATTGCGCGAGATCCTGCGAAATGCTTTCCATCCCATTGTCGAAGACATGGCCGCGACACTAGATCGCGAGTTCGGAGACACTCGAAAGGAAATCATGATGTCCGTCATCAACGACGAGGCCGAGAACATCGTTCAAGACGCAACCGACGCGGGGGTCATAGACCCGGCCGACTTCGAGAGCGCAGCCGACTCCGTACTCGGCAACGCCATGGATATCGACTTCGCCGGCGCTCCCGATGTTGCGTCGGCGGATGCTACGGACACCGGGGCGATCGAGGCTCTGGAGACCTGGACTTCCATTGAGGGCGACGCCGACACGGACCCCAGCCCCCACAACGGGCTGCCCCCTGAAGTAGACGAAGCTCTTGCGGAGGCGGAAGCGGCACTCGCCAGGACCGTGAACCCCCGGGCCGTTCCGGCTGCGCCGGCGGATACACTGGAGGACACCATGTCCATGGGACCTGATAATGGGTCACCTGCGACACCAGAGTCAAAGGCAAAAGCCGCTCCCTCGCCGGGCGAGCCTGAAGCCGCGGGCGATGCGGGGGCGACAGCCGATGGAGCAACGCCGGAAACGGACACCGTCGCCGACTATCCGAGTGACGCGGTTACCCCTTCCAACACTCCGCAAGACAACGGTATCCCTTTGGGCGAACCGCAGACTGAACCTGCCGCTACCGTCCCGCTGTTCGAGGCGCCGTACACCCCCGGGCGTGACGAGACTGCCGTCGCTGAAATCGAGGAGGGCATACGAAACCTCGCCGCGCTGCTGGGCTCTCAGATCAGTGAGCAGTGGCAGCGCGCCCGGGGCGCCTTCGCCCATGCCGACGCCACCCGCGCCAAGGCCGAGGAGGCTTGTCGAAAAGCCCAGGACATGGTCGAGGAGATCGACCGGGCGAGGGGGGAAGCACGGATCGCTCGTGACGACGCCGACATCGCTCGCCGTGAGGCCAAGATGATGCGCGAGGATGCCCGGCGTGCGAAGGAGCGAGCCGAGACCAGTGCCAATGGGGCTGAACTCGCCGCCGATCAGGCCCAACGAGAGGCAGAGGCTGGCGGTGGCCATGGCCTGGATGAGGGGTAGAGAACTGCCGCAGGGCAACCCGGGGCATGGCTTCGCTTGATCAGAGCCGCAACCGTGAGTCCAAATCAGAACCGCGACCGTGAGGGAGCCGGAGAGAAAGCGTCCAAATCAGAACCGCGACCGTGAGGGAGTGGACAAGCGGTACGTTTGATCAGAACCGCGACCGTGAGGGAGTGAACAAGCGGTACGTTTGATCAGAACCGCGACCGTGAGGGAGCCGGAGAGAAAGCGTCGAAATCAGAGCCGCGACCGTGAGGGAGTGGACAAGCGGTACGTTTGATCAGAACCGCGACCGTGAGGGAGCGGATTAGCCCCCCACCGCCCCAGGCGCGTTTCCGATGCGGATCAGCGATTCCAGTAGGTGATTCGTACCTCCTCCGATTCTGTCAAGGCCCCACCGCCGCGAGGGTCACATCTAGAAGTGGACATTCACCCGCGTCCATGCCATACTGCGACTCGCGAGGTCGATACGGGGCGCGGCGGACCGTCCCGGTCGGAACCGGTCATCCGGCCCTATTCATCCAGGAAGGACGGCGAGACGTCATGAGCATCCTCGTTGACAGCGAAACCAGGATTATCTGCCAGGGAATCACCGGCAAGGCGGGCGCTTTTCACACAGCTCGCTGCATCGAATACGGAACGAAGATTGTCGGCGGCGTGTCGCCCGGCAAGGGTGGTACGCAGTCGGAGCACGGTCTTCCGGTGTTCAACACGTGCCACGACGCGGTTGCGGCCACGGGCGCGGATGTGTCGCTCGTCTTCGTACCGGCTCCATTTGCAGCCGACGCGGCCATGGAGGCCGCCGATGCGGGATGCTCGCTGGTCGTGCTGATCACGGAGGGCGTTCCGACGCTCGACATGGTACGGACGCGCCAGTTTCTTGATGAGAAGGGTGTCCTGCTCGTCGGGCCTAACTGCCCCGGCGTCATCACGCCCGGTGGGTGCAAGGTGGGGATCATGCCCGGCTACATCCACAAACCCCGCGAGAACGGCTGCAAGACCGCGGGCATCATCTCGCGCAGCGGCACGCTGACATACGAGGCCGTCTGGCAGTGCACGACACGAAACATCGCCCAATCAACCTGCGTCGGCATTGGCGGCGATCCGGTCAAGGGTCTCAACTTCATCGAACTCCTCCAGATGTTCGAGGCCGACGAACAGACCGACGGCATCATCATGATCGGTGAGATCGGCGGGACCGACGAGGAGGATGCGGCCAAGTACATCGAACGACACGTGACGAAACCCGTCACCGCGTTTATAGCGGGTCAGACGGCTCCTCCGGGCAAGCGGATGGGTCACGCCGGCGCGATCATCACCGGCGGCGAGGGCACGGCCGCCTCGAAGATCACCGCGCTCAAAGAGGCCGGCGTCAGCGTGGCCGACTCACCCGCCACCATCGGCGAGACGCTGGCCGGGCTGATGTAAGGTCCACACTGAAAGACCGAGCACTACGAACACACCGGTGGATCACTCGGAGGCAGAAATCCCGGGTTGGGATACTGTTCACCCAGGAACGCAACAAGGCAGTACGTCACATCCGTGATGTTGATCGACTGATCCGGAACCCTGTGGTTGCCCTGAACCGACAGCTTTGAAGGCCCAGCGCGAATCGATGGATCGGCTGGGTGAGTTCACGCGCGGTCCATAACGAAGATGTGCGCGAGCGTCGCCGATCCTCTGGCAAACGTCGCGCACATG
>JAUXGE010000060.1 GCA_030622435.1 Planctomycetota bacterium | reverse complement strand
CTCAAGTAGGTCGAACCCGTGCCCGTCCAAGCGTAGGTGTAGGGTCCCGTACCGCCCGATGCGGTCGGTGCCCCACCGACGGTCGGGTCCGCTGAGTTGGCGCAGGCCAAGATGTTGCCACCGGCGTCGGCCGCAGGTACCGCGTCGATGGTCACGGTCGCGCAGTCGGTCGCGCTGACACAGGTGTCGGCATCGGTTACCGTGACGCACACCTGATACGACGCCGGAACCGGTGTGCCCACGTCGAACGTCGGGTTCTCCGCGCCCGTATCGCTCAGATAAGTTGCCCCGCTTCCCGTCCACGCGTAGGTGTACGGTCCGGTCCCGCCAGAAGCGGTCGGCGCTCCACCAACCGTCGGATCGGACGCATTGGCGCATGCCGTAATGTCACCACCCGCGTCGGCCAACGGAAGCGCGTTGACAGTCACAGTCGCACAGTCGATCACACTGACACATGCATTGGAGTCGGTAACAGTGATGCACACGTCATAGGAACCGGGACCGGCCGTTACAACGTCGAACGTCGGGTTGGGCACCGTCGTACCGCTCAGGTATATGGCCCCAGTCCCCGTCCACGAATACGAATAGAGGCCGGTGCCGCCCGAAGCGGTGGGGGCGCCGCCTACACTCGGATCAGTCACCGCGTCCTCGCAGACCGCGACGTCGGCACCCGCATCCGCAATCGGAACGTCGTTAATCGTCACCGCCGCACAGTCCGTCGCGCTCACGCAAGTGTTCGAATCTGTAACCGTTACGCACACTTGATACGCACCGGGACCAGCGGTCGCCACAGCAAACGTCGGATTCTCAGCCGCAGCATCGCTCAGGTAAGCCGCTCCGGTGCCCGTCCAGGCGTAGGTGTATGGCGCGACACCCCCGGACGCCGTAGGACCACCGCCAACGGCCGGATCGGCCGCGTCCTCACAGAGCGTCACATCGCTTCCTGCATCGCCGATAGGAAGCTCATTGACGGTAATCGTGGCACAGTCCTCGATGGCATCACAGGTGTTGGTGTCGGTTACGGTAACGCAAGCCTGATAGGAGCCAACGCCTGCCGCTGACACATCGAACACCGGGTTCGACGCCGTGGTACTGCTCAGATAAGTGGCCGCCGTACCCGTCCACAAGTAGGTGTACGGCGAAGTGCCGCCCGAGGCTGTCGGCGCGCCACCGATCGTCGGATCCGCGGCGTCAGCGCACACTGTCACGTCGCCACCCGCATCGCCCGTCGGACGGGCGTTTACCGTAACGATCTGCTGGCATGTCTTGACGCAGCCGTTGGGGTCGGTAAGCGTAAGATCGATGGTCACGCTCGTGGGGCTCGTGGCCGTGTATGTGATTGCGTTCGTGCCAGCGCCGCCTGTCACCGGGCCGCCTGTAACAATCCAGGCATAGGTTGAGCCGACACCTTCATCAGGGACGGAAGCGGAGTTGCCGGTCGATCCTTCACACACAGGATCGTCGGCCGTGATCGCGCAGTCGGCGGCACCGACGAAGATGCCGCCCGAGTCGATACTGTTCGGTAGAATCGTGGTAGCGTCGCTGGCCTTGGTCAGCTTCGTGTAGAAGGGGGCCGCATCCGCACGGAACGTAACCGCCGCGGCACCGTCCGCAATCGCCGTGAACGTCAGCGTTGCCATGGCGTGTGGGAACGAGGTCGAGTTGCCGTTGATGACGGCGGCCCAATCCACATCTCCGCCGGTGTCCGTCTGGCTGATCTCGACCCACCCCTCATCGGGGAGCGTGAATCCCAGATCGGTCGGTACGATGTCCACGAGGGTCATCAGCGTGTTGTCGTAGTGCAGGCGCACCTGGACCCCGTTGATGGCCGCCGACAGATTGGCGATATCCAGCGTCACCGTCACCGTGTCGGTTGCCTCGACGCATTCCGAGCCGGCTTGAACGTTCAAGCTCAGGTCATCCACTGCTCGGACAGGCGTTGCCGCGACCACGGCCGCCACTATACCCGTAAGCAAAAACGTGTGGCCTTCTCTCCGTCTCATAACGTAACTCCCCGATTAAACGAGCGCGGCTTTGCCTTTCCGCTCCACAACCCTTGTTTCGATTCTAGGCCCGGTACCACGACGGGTCAGCCCGAGTCCACCAATTCCACACTACCATAGCAGACAACGTCCAAAGACGTGTCGCAACCATCCCTATAACAAACCGGGCGCATACGGTGCATCCGGTAACAACATCCTTAGCGTTCTCCATTCCAATCCGGCACCTGCGCGACCGAGTGCAGACCACTTGAGGCGGACCCGGCATGCGTCCGTCCCAGCGCATACAGGAAAGGTCCGAAGTCTGCTCGAGGCGGACGGAGAGAGACTACCGCTCGCAGGTTTCGACTGTACCTTGGCTTTGCGAGCATTTTCCCCCTTCGTTTCTCTGATGCACATTCGAGCGCTCACCATTCCACGACATCAATCGCAGCTTGGAGCGTAAAGTCCTCAAACACGCACTAAGCCTCTGCATTGCACACCCCTGGACAGCCGGACGCCGCTACCCCTGCAAACGGCTCGGCAAGACGGGATGCCACTTCCCCATTCCCGTAAGGACACTACACACGAACCCAGCAACAAGGACGGTCAGCCGTGGTCGATTCAAATCGAACCTCCACGCCGCCACGTAAGAATCCATGTCCCTGATCCAGCCGCCAAGCATCAACTCGCATTCAACCCGTCGCGCCTGCAGAGAGACGGCGATCCCCCGAACACGGGAGGACGTCGAGCCCCAAGCACGGTTCCGTTCACGGCGTGCAGGGACCATCCACACTGAATTCCAACTTGTACACGACTATATCACATCCTCCCCTGAAGTTCAATGCAAACCAATATCCGTTCACACTTGATCAAACCTCCAGCAGGGACCTCCGTTGACACCTCGATACGGCAGGATCCCGAACCTCAGCCGGTCAGAATCACTCCTATCAGAGAGAAATCTTTTCATCCCATAACGCGGGGAGGCATTCACAGCCCTCAACGTCCCACGTAAAGGCCTCGTCCCGGCGCCGGGGTCGTCTGCCCACCACTCGAGGGCAGATACCGGCGTGTGTCCAGGCCTTCGAATCTCTGTCGCAATCGGGGAGATTGCCGAGCCGGTAGGCGATCCCGACGGGCTCATCACGATACAATGCCAAAGAGGTCCGGTCGCACGGTCCCTCATTCGGATCAGACATACCAAGCCGCAGCATGCGGCTTCAGCGCATCCAAACCGCCATCAGCATTGGTTGGCGTGTTGGCTACGAACTACCTCGATTCCCCTCGAGCTTTCACTGAGCCGACCCCACACTCGCCGCTGTCTGTAATCCACTTCCCGGGTCCGGACCGCAAGCTGAAACAGCGAGCTGCCAGCCAAATCCGGACACATCCGCAATCCCTACCGCCTCAGCGGGCGACGACGGTCAGACTTTCCGCCGAGTGCATCGATCCGATCGTCGTCGTAAGGTACATCGCCGTCCATCAGGGCGGCCACATCATCCATATCCAACATGCCGTCCCGGTTGATATCGGCGGGGACCAGATGATCGAGCCCCAAGCTCCTCAACTCACGTACCGAGATGGCACTGATTGGCCCATCCACCGCGGCCGCCCTGCCGAAACCGCAGCAGTCCGGTTCGGCCGCCTTAAGGCTGTTTCCGACGAAGATCACCAGATCGAGCAAGTTCACCTGGTTATCACCGTTGATGTTCGCGTCGGGAGCCGGAGTTCCACACACTGCATTCGGATCCGCCTGCGACATGTGAAACATTGACAGAACACCGAAATCCAGAATATCGATAAACTCGTCATCGTTCAAATTGCCGCCGAGGAGCCAGTGCCCACCGGTTGCTCGATCGCCTACAAAGGTCGCAGTGTAGTTGATGCCGTCGGCAGTGAAGAAGTCCGGTGCCGCAGAGCGCAGGGTGTGAAGCTCGTCCCTTGCCGTCATGCACTCCCAGGTTCCGCCGGGAACAAACACATCGACACCCAAAGCTTGTCCATTCGTAAACGTGAGCGTCTGTTTGACGAACGCATGCTGCGCTATAGGTGGACCATCACAGTCCCAAACGTCGAAAGTGATGCAACGCTCAAACGGACCGGGATCCACTGACGACAGTTCCACATCGACCGTGACGACCGGCGGCTCCACCCTCACATCGAAACCGCAACTGCTTTCCAGCCCGCAGGAGTTCGTCGTCGTACACACGATCGGCGTCGTCCCCGGCTGGAACAGAGAACTACTTGGCGGATCGCACACCACCGGAACGGATGCACCGTCACAACTGTCCATACCCGCAGGAACCGCCCATGTAACCGTAGACGTCAATGCTCCAGGATCCGGAGGTACCACGATATCGCCCGGACAGGCGCCCAGTGTCGGTGGGCTGCCGTTAATCAGCGCGGGTACCATGTTCACCGGATTCGGCAGGATCTCGCTCCCGCCTTCCCCGGTGAGCCTGTTAGGTTCACCGTTTGGACCGGATGGGCGAAAACGCAGAAAGGCATCACACTCCGCAATAGCCTGGAACGTGATCACTGCAACCGTTGCAGGACCTCTCGTCGAATCACCCCAGCTGGCTCCCACGAGATAGTCGATAGTCCCGAGCATCGGATTGATCGTCTGGTTGAACTCCATGGTAAAGACCGAGCCCGGATCGATCGTGTTGCCGGGCTCGATGCTCATCAGTGAAAGTGTCGAGGCGTCGTACTCCAGGAAGAACTGCGCTCCGACGATCGGATCGTCGGACACCCCCATCTCGACGCGTACGTCGAAGAAGTCACCGGCTGAGAAGCACTCGGCGATGGGAAGCGTACCAGCATCCGGAATGAGCTGCAGCATGGGACCCGCGTTACAGAAGCACATGCCGGGAACCTCATCGCCGCACGTCGTATCACCGGGACAATCCGAGTCGTAATTACACGCAATCGTATTGATGTCGGTGTTTTCGCAACTACCGCTGATGCACTCGTCCACTGTGCAAAGCAACGTATCGTCGCATCCGATGTTGAGGCCGTTGGGGACTGCAGGATGGCTCACGGAACCGTTGGCGTTGCAGATATCGTCCGTGCACGGATTCGAATCATTGATGCGAGTCAACGAACCCGTTGACGGCGCACAGCACCAGGTGCTGCCGTCGTAGGTAGGTTCGTTAACGCAAACGCCCGATTCACAACCGTTCGTCGTGCAGGCATTGTAGTCGTCGCAGCTCGTATCGGTTACACCCAACATGAACGTTCCGGTAGCCCCACCACTTCCGTGAACGAGAATCAGGTACGGCATGCCGTACGTCGAGCACCAACTCGCCCATTCCTGGCTCCCACCGACGTTGTCGGCGTCGGCCACGCACGACATTGAACCGCAGGCACCTTCGTAGATCGTCAGACGCGAATCGTACAAGCCGCCCGACAACGAAGCCGTCATCAGATTCCCCGTACCCGACACGCGATACCACACGCCCGGTGAATCGACGACCCCCTCACCACAATCCAGCCCCGTCGCATCGTTGACCGCGGTATTCTCCGCAGATCCCAGCACGCCGGAACCCACATCCACTTGCTTGGCATCAGCGCACTGGTCGGGAGCACACAAGATCGTCAGCGTTCCTGATCCACCCAGGCTTCCCGTTGCACCAAGGCGGATCTTGTAGCAGGCCCCCTCGGTTACACCGCCAACCACCGCCTCGGACGTGAGATTGGCGCAACCAACACGATTGTCGTTGCAGGTCATGAGGTCAGCGTCCGACACCGGGCACGTGCACGTGTCATAGACTGCAACTCGCGTGTCAAAGTCGGCCGCGCCACAGGTGCTGGCGGTCAGCACACCGGAGCATGTAGCCGTGTAATCGTACCAAACATCATTGCTCACCGTGTCCGTACCCCCCTGGTCGCAACCGCTTCCGGGATGGGACGGCCCGTCCGTCGTCGCGTTGTCAGTGGTGAACAACACCGAACCGTCCGTAATCGCCGAAGCATTGGAGCAGTTGTCGTTCAGCGAAAGGTTCGAGACAGTCACGAGAACACCTTCGGACGGCGTAACCGTGAAAGTTCGTATCAACAGTCCATTCTGGTCCACCAGCATGGTCGGCTGAACTTGGTCGTCAGGGTCCGCCACCACTAAGCGGATCTGGAAATCACCGGAAGCGTCGGACGAAGCGTGGAAAACGTATGTGCCGCAGTACTTGGGTGAAGTCACCTCGGTTGTTGTCGAGAGCAGCGCAGCGCCGATTTGAAGAAGCCCGGGGTTGACGCCGTCAAACGCCGCACCGCCGGCAAACACCCAATCGGAGCGGTTGATGTCGATGAAAATGCTCTGGTTATCGGGCCAGGGAGTCACCTGATCGACAAGCGTCACCGTCCCTGAAGCCCCGGCAAGAGGCACAACCTCCAACGTCATCTGATAGGAGCGCAACATGGTCGGGGCGACCACGTCGTCGATGAAAACCTCGATCTCAACCTCGCCGGCAAGACCGCCGCCGGGTACAATCGTCGTCCCGTCGGGAACGACCAGACTGATGTCCGGCTGACCAAGCGCAAGCGAACTGATCACCCCAAAAAACAGGCACCCCCGAAACATCAACAATCTCATCAGCTCCCCTTCCATATGGATAGTCGCTTCCGACACCACGAAGGCGCCCCCCAGTCACGATCTATCCACAGACTTCAAGGCTGGTGTTCGCAGCATTTCCTCTAATCACACTACGGACACCACGTCACAGCGCATGGGTCCGGAAATCCACGGAAGGCATCCAGGCAAACGGTAACGTCAAGGATGCTGGCTACACCCTCCGGGCCGCACTGGTCGTATCCTGCTCCAATAATATCCACGTTCTCTATCGTAATCCACAGACACTTGTGGATGTCCAGGTCGCAGTGGTAATGAGGTGGTACCGGTGTCGGCGACTGGCAATCCGCATCGCTCTCACAAGGCAAGGTATAGTAAACGCCCCTGAACCCGTCGAGAATTCGCGTCACGTCGAGAATGCTCACACTCGTGTCGTTGTCTACATCCGCCCACCGCCACAACGTGGCACTCGCCGGTTCAGAAAGACTCGTGCCAGGGTTCGACGGGTCGCAGTCCGCCCGGAACTCGTAAGTGCGGCTTGCCATGAGCCCGAGACCATTGACGTGGGTCGTCCCCCAACCTCCGGGACCTGGCGCCTGGAAGGTGATGGGGTCATCGAAGACTCGGCCGTCCTCGAATACCCAGCCCTCGACACACTCGACATCCGATTCGACACCCTTCACGTAGATGCCGCACTCTTCAACACCCTCCGCAGGTGTAACGGCGAAATAGCGAGGCCCCTCCGCCACGACCGTCGGTGTCGGGCATGACAGACAGAAACCGTCCGGCTTGCAGACGCCGAGCGGACAGCCACTACCATCCACACAAAGTACTTCGATGGCGACTGGAACACCGAGCGAACCAGCGATGTCGTGACCGCTTGTGCCACCACTGGCAACCTGCGTCCGCGATTGTCCGACGCAATCTTCGATGCGGATCTCCGTGGGGTCGGAAACACCGGCCGTCGGCGCCAGCGCCTTGAACTTGAAAGTCGTAACCTTCAGCGCCCAGTCAAAACCGGCAACACACGCCGGATCCGCCAACTCACCACCGCACAGGATCTGCATGTAGGCCATATACAAGGCATCACCGTCGTTGTCGGGAAAATCGTCAAAATCCGGTGGAGGCTCGGGCGGCGGGCATGGGGCGTTGATAGCGTCTCCTCCAAGATTGCAATCGTTGGGGAAGATCGAACTGCTCCAGTTGTACTGACGGTTAGGGGTCCCGCAGTCGAAATTGCAGGAATCCAAATCGTCACACGGATCCTCCGGGTTCGGCTCACCGATCTCGTCCGGATGGGCCAGTTCTACCACAGCGGGATCCCAACCCAAGGCAGCGTTCACGCCCGCTACGGGCTGGATGGTGCCACCGCCACACGCGCTAGGAGCGGGAGTGCAGTTCTCACCCCAAGCGTAAAGATTCACCTCGATCAGGTCACCAACGTAATACGGTCCGCCCGACACTCGCAACTCCATCTGGATGCACCCATTGGCGGGCCCACCGACGCAGATGCCACTGAAGCATTCGTCCACGGCCGTACACAGGTCGCCGTCGTTGCAAGGTTTTCCGTCTTCGCGGGGTATGAACTGGCAATTACCTGTCGCGGGTACGCACGAGCCGTCGTAGCACAGAGGCGCTTGCGAATCGCAGTCTATTTCTGACCCGGTGCAGACGCCGTTCGGTACGCAAACCCCTCCTTCGCATTCGCCCGCTTCGACACAATCCATCCCAGCGGATGGGCCGTCTAGACACACACCGCCGCAGGTGTCGCCCTCGGTGCAAAGATCACCGTCATCGCACACGCCCAACATAGGGGTGTTATGGCACCCGGCCGGCGTACCCGTGCACGTGTCCATGGTGCAGGGGTCGTCGTCATCGCAATCTTCGTTGTCTTCGCAGTACACGCATGTGTCGAGTGACTCGCTGCAGAACTGCCCCGGTGGACACTGGATTGCCGTACCCGCCATGCATGTTCCAACCGGGTATCCGCCACATCCTCCGGGGTCCGTACAGCAAAGCTCGGTACCGTCGCAGAAATCGCCGTTCGAACAGGTGGAGACGTGCCAGCAGACTCCTACGTCACCCATGCCCATGACGCAAGTGTCATCCGTGCACCCAATACCGTCGTCGCATACTGGATCCCCAACATAATCACATTCCTGCGCCTGCACCGATGCTGGGATCATCAACGATAACCCCAGCGTTACTACAACCCCGGCGAGTCCACGAACGTGATTCCGCCTGATCCCCGTACCGGGCTTCCGTTCCAACCATCTTGATCGCACGTTGATACCCCCTTTTACAGAGTGAGCGCACCTGCCAAGGCCCCCGCGCCATCCAAGCGCATTACCCTCAGCATGCCAACCGCCTCTGTCCCCAAGAGCGTGATAGATGATCCCCCAATCACCCCCAAAGGGAAGCAACCCGAGTTGACGCAGGCGGCAGCTTCTCCCGTTAACCAACCGCGAATATACCGGATTCCCTCCGGGAACACAACAGCCAACCCCGAATTTATATCGGGCCTTGCGACCGCAGCGTTGCTGCTTCGCGGCGGGTATAACCTGAGCCTCAGGCTCGGTCTCCTCCAACTAACACTATGAGCGTACCGCCCCAAAGGCAACATCTCGCCAGTGATGAGGCCACAGAACCGGGGCCGGGCAGTCAGCCGGCTGTCGCTATTCGGTCCACCGCGCACGATTCGGCGCGCCTGGTGGGTCCGGGTATGCTGACCTTGTGATTCCCCGAGGCGGGGCATATCGCGAGCCTGCTCCAGCTACGTCCTCAACGTCCTATATCTCAAGTGAACGCCGGCCCACTGGAGCCACGCCGGCCAAGCTCGCCCTTCACGTACAGTACCCTCCACCTGGCGCACCTAGAACGAACATGGTTCCCTTCACCAAGCCACCTTCCGATATTGCTGAAAACCGTCGAGACGGGCTATTCCGGGCTTGTCAGCCTCCCATGTCGCGATCATGGGACGACCCAAGCCCAATTGAGTCCTGATAAGGTTAAGTAGTGTCTTCCAGCCCCAGAATCGACTCACGACATTGCGATTCTATTGAACTCTATCTCCCGGCCCGGTATCCTATTGTAGAGGGACTTGTTATACGGCTTGCCTGTCCCGGGGGGAGGAGGAGCCTAATGTCACCCCCATCGGAATACAGGCTGACCGCTATCTGTCCACTCGAGCTGCGCGGGCGGAGTTCGCTCGGTTCAACCCTTCTCGTCCAGTCCGTACGTCGAGGGGGTCGAGCACTACCGCGCCGCATCTGTTGACGGAGGGCCAGACAGGAGGCAAAGCTAATGAAGCGCGGCCAAACGATAGCCTGCTTCATCATGGCTGTATTTATGTGCGCCCCCCCCCCGGTCCACGCAGCGACCGTCGATTTCGAAACCTTGCCGGGTGGTACGAAATACGGCGCGTCCTACGGTAACTTGCCGGGGGACGTCGTGCTGAGTCAGGATGGCATCCTCGTGTCCGTCGAAGAGTTTTTCCTCGGAACGTTCACCGGATTCGTGAAGGCTGAGGTGGGCGGAATTTACGCGGATTTCTTCCCCACAACGTCACTGGAACTCAACAACATCAGCCTGCACTTTGACTTTTCGGGTGTCGGGTTCAACGTAACATCCGTCGATGTCGAATACAAGGAGTTCGGAGGCACGAACAACGTGGCCGTCAACGGTTACACCGTCCATGAAGTGGACCCCTTGACCGATCTCCCCGCAGTCGTTTCTCCCGGGATCACATCCTCCGTGAATAACGGAATCCTCACCTTGGCCGGTGATATCGACAGCTTTCAAATCGGCGGTCAGGAACTCGTGATCGACAATATTACCGCTGTCCCGGAACCGATGACGGTTGTGCTCCTTGGAATGGGGGCCGCGCTGACGCTGGCAAGAGGTCGATCAAGACAGGGTCCACGCCGAGTTGATCCAATCGGCCCACGCGGAGCCAGTTGTTGACGCTCATTAGGCGTTTGCGCTTCACTCCATGCACACCGACGAGCCCGCCTCACGCACCCTAACCGAGCACCCGTCTCGCCCGGATGACTCTTCTTGTCGACACGATGCTGCCTGACCCATCAGATTCTGAGAGTGATTCCGAGAGCGCTCGGCTGGAGTCATGCTTCTTCGATTGAGGGAGTGAGATTTCGCCCCGTCACGGAGAGGCTTCCGAGTCCCACCGTCCCCTTAACCACTCCCGGTGATATGGGCGAGATCTTCACCACGATGTTGTAATTCCAAACCTTCCATGAGGTCCTCGAGTTGATCGAGTCTCTCCTCGGCAACAGCGCGAACGCTCGGGAGCTGGAAGGAATCGTCAAGTAGCGCTTTCCAGTATCCGAATTCCTTCCGGCTCTTCCACGTGTCGATGACGTTTTGGACTCCTTTGCCATCGACGATTCCGCGGCGGATGACCAGCCACAAGGACAACAGACCGAACTCATCCAGGTTGTCGGCTTCGCTGACGATTCTCGCTTCAACCGACTCGCTATCACGGTCGTACAGCGAACGAACCGCTTGCAAGGCACGGGCAAGGGACTCCCGGGTGAGGAGATCGGATAGACTCTGCTCCAGCATCATCGCCGCCTCCTCGGGCTGCGACGCGGTCCTGGGCCGGATCAGCAACTCCACCCGTCGAATCTCGCGGCTCCGGAGCCGCTCAATCCAGCCCACTTCGTGATAGAGGGCCGCCGCCGTGACGGCGACCAGATCGGGAGGGACATCGCATACCTCGGGAAGCCCGGCAATGCAGCGTGCGTTATGCGCAACGCGCATAGAATGCTCCCAGAGGAAAATGTCTTCGCCGTCACGCTCGGTCGTGACAGTAAGATCGGCCCGAGCGCGGTTCTCTATCGCGTCCCATTGCATGGTGACCTTCGTCCGAACCCGGCCTCAGGGCGTCCGTCACTGCCGGGATGAGAGCGTTGGCTCAACCCGGAGGGAACGTCCGATGCACCTACTTACCCGGAGGAACTAAACTTGGCAGAGCTGCGACAAGGAGCCCAGCCCGCCCTTTCCCCCTCGCTCTGGTGTCGATCAGGTGCTCGGATCGCGTAACACGCTCTGTCGGTTGACTGAACACCGACGGATTTGATCGTGAGCAGCACCGCAAAATCCTTCCCACCCCCACCGCAACCTGACCTCAGAACGCATCTTACCAAGCGAGTGCACGCAACGC
Organism: Planctomycetota bacterium; assembly: GCA_030622435.1. GTDB lineage: Bacteria > Planctomycetota > Phycisphaerae > UBA1845 > UBA1845. The sequence goes on along the minus strand of JAUXGE010000060.1, from coordinate 4,608 downwards.
CAGTTAAGAGAGAGAATGTCGGCTGAGAAGATGTCATGCGGGGGCGGCACGCCGCAGCTTTTCACTTACCACCAGCGTATCATGTGTCAACGCAAACACGCCCTTGGCCCGCCTTTTCAACCGGCCCAGATGGGGCACCGAAAGAGCTACAAATTACGATGTGACAATAAGTTAAGTTGCGTTCCGAGGGGATCCCCGTAGGCACGCGACAGAGGACCGGGCTCGAGGCGGCGAGTGTGCTATGCAGGCTCCATGAGCCTGTAGTAGCAATCTCGTCTGCGAGGGAGCCAACCGGCTCCTGCAATCGCGTGTCGGATCTCCTGTTCCGTCAGGTGATAGAATGTTCCAGCCGCAGACACGACGTTCTCTTCCATCATCACCGATCCCATATCGTTGGCACCGAAAAACAAGCCTAGCTGGCCGATCTTCAGGCCCTGCGTAACCCAGCTTGATTGGATGTTCTCGATGTTGTCAAGGCAAACACGGGCCAGCGCCACCGTCCGCAGGTATTCATGAGCACCCGCAAGGACGAGGTGTTTCCCGTCGGGGGGGCCGTCGTAGTCCGGGGGGAAAGGGCGAGTGCGACCCAGGGGCGTGGAACCGGGCTGGAAGGTCCAACAGATGAAGGCTGTGAAGCCGCCGGTCTCGTCCTGGAGCTGACGAACTCGAAACAGATGTTCGATCCGCTCCTCGAGCGTTTCGATGTGACCGAACATCATCGTGATAGTCGTACGCATACCGATCAGGTGCGCTTCGCGCATGACGCCCAGGTACTGCTCGGCCGTCGTCTTGCCAACGGCCGTCTTTTGCCGGACGCGGTCGGCCAGAATCTCCGCCCCGCCACCCGGGATTGTATCCAAACCGGCATCCCGAAGGCGTAGCAGAACGTCGCGCACCGTCATCCCGAATATCTGGTGGAAGGCAAAGACCTCCGGCGGACTGAATGCATGGATGTGAATGCTAGGGTACTCGCGCTTGATGAATCGCAGCAGATCCAGATACCACTCGAATGAGAGGACCTCTCGCGGAACGAGCCCCCCCTGCATGAGGACCTGGGTACCGCCGATCTCGATCAGCTCCTGGATCTTGCGACCGATCTCCTCGAAAGACAGGACGTATCCCTCGGGCAGGTCTTTCCGACCTGACGTCATCCCCGGTGGATCGGCCTTGAAATTGCAGAACGTGCATCTGGCCGTGCAGTAGTTCGTGTAGTTGATGTTCCGATCGACGACGTATGTTCGATAACGCTCCGGGTGAAGCTGCATCGTGATCGAATGGGCGCGCCGCCCCAATTCGTGGATGGAACAGTCCTTGTAGAGGTCAGACGCCTCCCGTTCGGAGATACGCGTAATCGGGGCGTTCGCACCGGGTTTGGTCGAGGTCTCGGTCATCCGAACGTCGGCTCCCGCCCGGCCTCCACGAGGCCATGTTGTCGGGCAAGCTCCAGGAATCGCGAGATGGCCTGCCTTTGACGAGGACCCAGTGTGAATTTCAGCCGACTCGTCAGGTAACGCTTCGCGAGTTCCACGGGCCAGTGCAATCCGGGGCCAAAATCCTCCGCGATCAGCTCTGCGGACTCGACACCCCGATCACGCGCCCGAGACAGCCGCTCCGCAAGCACGGCGACGTCGAGGTCGCGCGATCCCGCCCAAACCGCGAAGACAAAGGGCAGGGACGTCAACGACTTCCAGGCAAAGCCGAGATCGGTCTCGATGTCGTAGTCAATCAGCCGGTTGTTGACGACCTTGTCTCCGATCAGGAGGACGGCCTCGCACTCGTCAACCGTCTCACAACCCTTATAAGGTTGGAGTTCGAGGGTGCGCCCGTACATTTCCTCCCAGATGATCCTCGCAAGCACGACCGACGTGTGGGAATCGCCGTCCACGTGAAGCTTGCGAATCCGCTCGGGTGGAACGCGCGAGAACACGCGCACCGTGAGCGTCTCCCCGTCACAACCGATGCAAGCATCGGAGATGAACTGCCAGGTGCGCCCCGGCTCGACCATGTCGATTACGGGGACAAGAGCCACGTCCACAACACCCTGGTCCAACAGCGACGGCAACCGCGCGGGCACATCGAAGAGAAGATCGATGCGGTCGTCACCCTCGAGTCCCTCGACCAGCGGCTTCGCATTGAGGTACGAAACGACGCCGAGCCGCCACCGGCGCTCAGGATTCTCATCCGCTCCCATCACAATGAGTCTTCCAAAAGGACACAGACCTGCACGACGAAACTGCATCCCTGATAAACGAGCACCGCACTGAAAATCAAGTTCTCCACCATTAGCGCAGTTTCGGGTGTCGCGTAGTGGCTGTAGCGCCGTCCCTTGTGGGCGGCGCCGGCACTGACCTTGCGTCACCCACAAGGGGTGACGCTTCACCAAAACCGAAAACGCTCTGGCCGACGGATTATAGGCCAATCGCAACCATGGAAGAAGAGCTCCACATGATCCGGGAGCTACTTAATCATTATTATTGAAAGGAACGTGAGAACCGTCTTTCTGCCAAGCTGGAAGGTGTGTAAACAGCAAAACGTGCCCATGCACGCCCCGGACCCTCTGCCGGCCCAAACATCCTGCCCGTCGTGTTGGGTGATCACCCACGTCGATCAGAGCCACACCGCCTTTCCGCGTTCGTTGACGCCTTCAAACACTCACGCTATCGTCCCTCCGGTGTGAGTCATGGCTTGACACGAGGTTTCACGGACAGAATGATGCAGCACACCATCGGCACAAGCTACTTGATCCCACCGTCTCCCCCGATCCGCAGAATGGCAGCGAGCCCCAAGGCTTGGATCCTGGCGATCATGCTATCGTCGGCGCTGGCCGTCGGCTGCTCCACCCGGGCAACGACGTTTGAAATCACTGACTATCGAGACGTGGGTGACGCAAGGCGGTATCGCGAGACATTCGATGAGGCCTACTACACGCTCGACGAAAGGGGCAACGTCGATATCGTTCTTCGAAGGGCCACCGTACCGGGAGACACCGGCGCCGGCCAGGCCATCACACAGGTGATTCACATTCGCAGCGTCTGGCGATCGATCCCCGGTGCTACGGTCGCCCACCGCACTCAGATCAACGCCACGGTAAGCTATCACATTCTCAGTGGACGAATCGGTGCGACGTTCGAGGGAGCCGGCTCTGTTTTCTACCAGCGAGTTCGAAAATCCGATGTCATCCGTGGCACGCTGGATCTGGCCACGCTACGGCCGAAGCGCCGGCTGACCGCCGGCACCACCCTGTTCCGACAGGCGGAGATTGTCGGGAAATTCGAAGCTAAAGAGGACCCGCGCCGCGTAATTCAGATCATGAACGAAATGAACCGCCTCTTCGGCCCGCGAGGACGCAGCTGACAAAAGTCAGATTGCGGCACGCGCTGCATCAACGGTTCCTGCATCGACAGGCCGAACATCTAGGACTGCAACGCCAGGAGCGCCGCACCCTAAGAAGAGGCCCTACATGAGCTGCGGCACGCACAGTCCCGGAGTGATGAAAGAACAAACAAGGAGGGATCTGTCGCCCCTACCCGGGCTGGGGGTCAAATGGGGGCGTCTACGGTGCGGGTGCCACAGGTTCTCCGAACCTGGGGTCGCGATTACGATTGCGATGCTCATGCACCATTGAAGCACACACCAACCATCCCCCCAGTCCCGACATGTATCGGGACTGGGCGACCCGTCCGCGGCCTTGAACTGGCACTATTCCACCCCGGGCTCACCGGAACCGGTGTTATCGACATCGACGGTGACGTATCGGGGTCCGTGCAGGTGTGGAATGACTGCGCGGGCGATATCGAGATCGGAGGGGACATCACCCGCGGGGCGGTGACGTCGGCTTTGGTGGTGCTCGCGTACGACGAGGTGAACGCCGGCCAGGCGACGTGATTGTCGAGCATAGGATTGACCGGCACGTTCTGCGTCCAAGTCACGCCCACCTCGACTGAGCAGGAGGAGAACCGTTTGCGTTAATCGGAATAGACGGCTCCCATCATGCGCGGACCGCGCGGGAACATGATGCCGATCGGAACAAGAGAGAACAATGTCATTCTCCGCCGGTGAACTTAAGTTGGAACTCGGCGAAGTCGAGGAGGTCGACGTCGGCGTCGTCGTCGAAGTCGGCGAAGCGGCAGCCGGGTCCGGCGTCCTGATCGGGTCCGCCGTTGATGCCCGGCCGGCGGTTGCTCAGGCACTCCTGAAAGAAGTAGAAGTCCCGCCCGTCGACATCCTCGTCGCTGTCGAAATCCCCGCTTCCGTCAATCGGAATGTCGCCCCAACGTATGTAGTCCCAGATCGTGGTGCTTTCGACGAACTGCGCCTTGGCGCGGATGTTAACCCCAGGCTCGTATGCGGGATGTGGGCCTTCTGGGATCCCGAAGTCAATCATCTCGCCGTCGATGTACACCGCGTAGAGGTCACCCCCGTATTGCTCCACCCGGTACGTGTGCGGGACCCCTGGTTCGACCTCGGGCCAGAGAATCGGGAACGCGGGATAATCCCGGATGAACCGAACCTGATCCCCGGAGATCGTGAAGTGGTAGCTGACACCCGCGCCGTTGTAGGACACGAGGGCCGCAGGTGCAGTAAACGGAAGCTCGGATCGTACGCCGT